>NZ_JBEZYB010000029.1:0-86937 GCF_040638285.1 Amycolatopsis sp. NPDC026612 | reverse complement strand
CGCTCCGCTGCGCCCCGGGTCAGGGGCGCAGCGGGCGGCCTTCGGCGTCCATACCGCCGTTGACCAGGAGCACGATGCCGTCGATGATCGGCCACAACACGCCGATCCCGGTGCACAGGACGGCGAAGAGCTGGAGCAGGCCGAGCCCGGTCTGGCCGGTGTAGAACCGGCCGATGCCGAACGGCAGCACGATCTGCAGGACCCCGGCGACCGTCTTCGACCGGGGTGAGTACGGCACGGGCATCGACGGCGCGTACGGCATCGGCGCGGGTGGCGCGTACGGGTCCGCTGCGTACGCGGGCAGCTGCATGGTCGGTGGCGCGTACACCGCCATGGGTATCGGCGTCGACATCGGCGGTGCCCCGAAGAAGCCGGGGTGCGGCTGCGGCAGGTCGCGGAACAGCGGCCGCAGGTCGCCCAGGGTGATCGCCGCGTAGGCGTCCGTCACCCGCGTCTCGTACTCGTCCGGCGTGATGCGGCCCATGCCGAAGTGATCGGCGAGCAGCCTCGCTGCTTCCTCGCGCTCGGCCGTCCCGATGCGCAGCTCGTCGGACCCCATGCGATCCACGGTAACCGCGTCCGGCCGGGAACGGGGTTTCTGCCGGGTCACGGGCCCCGCGCGGCCTAGGGTGACGGCGTGGCCTCCAGCCCGCACAGCACGGCCGACGTGATCGCCGCCTACCTCGACCACCTGGTCGTCGAACGGGGGACCGCGCGCAACACCCTGGACAGCTACGCCCGCGACCTGCGCCGGTACGCCGCGCACCTGGACGGCCTGGGCGTCGCGAAGATCGCCGACGTCACGTCCGCGCACGTGACGGCCTTCGGCGCCGCGCTGCGCGAGGGCGACGACGAGCACCGGCCGCTCGCCGCGTCGTCGGCCGCCCGTGCCCTGGTCGCCGTGCGGGGCCTGCACAAGTTCGCCCACGCCGAGGGCCTCACCGAGCACAACCCGGCCCGCGAAGTCCGCCCGCCGACGCCGGCGAAGCGGCTGCCCAAGGCGCTGCCGGTCGACGACGTGCTCCGGCTGCTCGAGACCCCGGCCCCGGACGGCGAACGCGCGCTGCGCGACCGGGCGCTGCTCGAGCTGCTCTACTCCACCGGGGCGCGGATCTCCGAGGCCGTCGGCCTGGACGTCGACGACCTCGACGACACCGAACGCACCGTCCTGCTCGACGGCAAGGGCGGCAAGCAGCGCCTGGTGCCGATCGGCCGTCCCGCGCTCGCCGCGGTGCACGCCTACACCGTCCGCGCCCGGCCGGCGCTCGCCGCCAACGGCCGGGGCACGTCGGCGCTGTTCCTCAACGCCCGCGGCAGCCGGCTGTCGCGGCAGAGCGCGTGGCAGGTCCTCAAGGACACTGCCGGCCGGGCGGGGATCACCGCCGTCGTCTCCCCGCACACCCTCCGCCACTCCTTCGCCACGCACCTGCTCGAAGGCGGCGCCGACGTCCGCGTCGTCCAGGAACTGCTCGGCCACGCCTCGGTGACGACGACGCAGGTGTACACGCTGGTCACGGTGAACACGCTGCGCGAGGTCTACGCGACGGCGCACCCGCGGGCATTGGGCTAGACAGCCCTGTGGAGGGTCAAGGGCCTTCCCAGCCTGCACCGACGGTCGAGTGACATTGCCCCCTCGGGTCCGGCGCGTTGCTTTGCCGGGGCTCCGACTCCGGACATAGGCTGCGGCGACGCTGACGAACAAGGAGCTTTCGCGCCATGTCGACACCGAACCAGCCGGCCGTACCGGCCGAGTCCGCCGGGTCGGCGGCGGCGAACCTCAGCCAGGTCACCATTGCCACCCCCGCCCACCACGACGGTGACGAACCCAGGGAGCGCAACGGCAAGAAGGTGAAGCTCGACGGCATCGGGCCCACCGGACGGCCGATCCGCGAGCACCCCGATCCGGCCCCGCTGGACCGCCACGGCCCGGCCAAGATCATGGCGATGTGCAACCAGAAGGGCGGCGTCGGCAAGACGACGTCGACCATCAACCTCGGTGCCGCCCTCGCCGAGTACGGCCGCAAGGTGCTGCTCGTCGACTTCGACCCGCAGGGCGCGCTCGCCGTCGGTCTGGGCATCCAGCCGCACGAACTCGACCAGACGGTCTACAACGCCATCATGGAGCGGTCCGTCAGCGCGACCGACGTGCTGATGAAAACCCGCGTCGACGGCGTTGACCTGCTGCCGAGCAACATCGACCTGTCCGCGGCCGAGGTCCAGCTCGTCGCCGAGGTAGGACGCGAGCACACGTTGTTACGGGTCCTGCGTCCGGTCATGAACGACTACGACTATGTTCTTGTCGACTGCCAGCCCTCGCTCGGCTTGCTCACGGTGAACGCGCTGACCGCCGCGGACGGCGTGATCATCCCGCTCGAGTGCGAGTTCTTCAGTCTCCGAGGCGTGGCTCTCCTGATCGACACCATCGAGAAGGTCCAGGAACGCCTCAACCCCAAACTGGACATAGTCGGGATTCTCGCCACCATGTACGACCCGAGAACCCTGCATTCGAAGGAGGTCATGGCTCGCGTGGTGGAGGCATTCGGCGAGACCGTGTTCGACACGGTCATCAACCGCACCGTGCGGTTCCCCGAGACGACGGTCGCGGGTGAGCCGATCACGACCTGGGCACCCAAGTCGGCCGGCGCAGCGGCGTACCGCCAGCTGGCCCGCGAGGTGATCGCTCGGTGAGCAGGCGCGCTTCCCTGCCCGGAGCGTCGGAACTCTTCAGGATTACGACCAGCACCGCCAGCCCCGCCCTCGATCTCCCACCCCAGGCGCCGCCCGCGCCCGCCGAACCGGTCGAAAAGGCCAAGCCCGCGGGGAACGGCCGCACCGAGCAGCTCGCCCGGAGCGCGGCCCCGCACGGGTCCGGCCGGACGAAGCACGACGCGAAGATCACCGTGTACGTCTCCGGCGACGAGCTCGTCGCCATGGAGCAGGCCCGGCTGACGCTGCGCGCCAAGCACGACCTGGTCGTCGACCGCGGCCGGCTGGTCCGTGAGGCCGTCGCGGTGCTGCTGGCCGACTTCGACGCCAACGGCGAGGAGTCGGTGCTGGTGCAGCGGCTGCGGGTGGTCGGCTCAGACGGCGGCGAAACCGAGGACTGATGGACGAGCCGGCATCGGCACCGGCCTCGGCCGAGGTGCCGCCGGAGCCGGTCGAGGAGGCTCCGGAGCCGCACCAGACGGTGCACGGCGGGATGATCCCCGAAGGCGTCAACACCGAGGAACTGAGCACGTCGAAGTTCAAGGTGCGGCTGGCGAACTTCGAAGGACCGTTCGACCTGCTGCTGCAGCTGATCTCGCAGCACCAGCTCGACGTCACCGAGGTGGCGCTGCACACGGTCACCGACGACTTCATCGCCTACACGCGCGCGCTGGGCACCGACTGGAACCTCGACGAGACGACGGAGTTCCTGGTCATCGCGGCCACGCTGCTCGACCTCAAGGCGGCGCGGCTGCTGCCCTCGGCCGAGGTGGAGAACGAGGACGACCTCGCCCTGCTCGAAGCCCGTGACCTGCTGTTCGCGCGGATCCTGCAGTACCGCGCGTACAAGCAGGTGGCGGCGCTGTTCAGCGAGCTGGAACAGGGCGCGCTGCGGCGGTACCCGCGGTCGGTGGCGCTGGAGGACCGGTTCGTCGGGCTGCTGCCCGAGGTGATGCTGGGCGTGACACCGGAGAAGTTCGCCGACATCGCGGTGGCGGTGTTCCGGCCGAAGCCGCCGCCGACGGTGTCGCTGGCCCACCTGCACATGGGCCGCGTGTCGGTACGTGAGCACGCGGCGCTGCTGCGGGTGATGCTGGCCGAACGCGGCCAGGCGACGTTCGGCGAGCTGGTCGACGACTGCGAGCACACGGTGGAGATCGTGGCGCGCTTCCTGGCGCTGCTGGAGCTCTACCGCGAGGCGACGGTCCAGTTCGAGCAGACCGAAGCACTGGCGGAGCTGCACGTCCGCTGGACGGGCGGCTCGAAGGAAGAAGCCTCCGCGGCGGCCGAGCTGGACCGCACCGCCGGAGACGAAGAGGAGTACGGGTGAGCCCCGAGAACAACGAGCCGATCGCGGCGCCGGAACCGCCGGTGCCGCCGGTGGGCGAGCCGGTGGAGGCCGCGGCGGAACTGGCCCTGGACGAGGCGCTGTCGGGCGAGCCGGTGACCGACGACGGAGAGCCGGTCGCGGCGCTGGTCGAGGAGGAGGCTGCCGAGGAGCACCCAGCCGAGGAAGCGGAGCTTTCACGTGAAAGCTCCGCGTCTGCGGAGTCCGAAGGGGCGGGGGCGGGTGAGGGTGAGCCCACTGAGCCCCAGGCCGGCCTGGTCGCCGCCGGGGACGCCGATGCCCTTCCCGACGTCACCTCCGACGAGGCTCTCGAAGCCGCGCTCGAGGCCCTGCTCCTCATCGTCGACTCGCCCGCGAGTGAAGATCTGCTCGCCGAGACCCTCGGCCAGCCCCGGTCCCGGATCGTCGTCGCCCTCCGCACCATGGCGCAGAAGTTCACCGACCGGTCCTCCGGGATCGACCTGCGGCGCGTCGGCGAAGGGTGGCGGTTCTACACTAGGGACGTCTATGCCCCGTTCGTGGAGAAGCTCCTGCTGGACGGCCAGCGGTCGAAGCTGACCAGGGCCGCGCTGGAGAGCCTCGCCGTGATCGCGTACCGGCAACCGGTGACCCGTGCCAGGATCGCCGCGGTGCGCGGCGTGAACGTGGACGGCGTGATCCGGACGCTGCTCGCGCGCGGCCTCATCGAAGAGATGGGGACCGACCCCGAGACGACCGGGACGCTGTACGTGACGACCGAGCTGTTCCTGGAGCGACTGGGGCTGTCGTCACTGAACGACCTGCCCGCCATCGCTCCGTTGCTACCCGAAGTGGACACCATCGATGACATCCAGTGAACACCCCGACGGCGTCCGGCTGCAGAAGGTGCTGTCGCAGGCCGGGGTCGCCTCCCGGCGCGCGGCGGAAGACCTGATCGTCGCCGGCCGGGTCGCGGTGGACGGCGAGGTCGTCACCGAGCTGGGCCGCCGCGTCGACCCGGAAGCCGCGATCATCCACGTCGACGGCACCCGCGTGAACCTGCGCGACGACCTGATCTACCTCGCCCTGAACAAGCCCAAGGGCGTGCACTCGACGATGTCGGACGACCGCGGCCGCCCCTGCGTCGGCGACTACCTGCGCGGCCGGTACGAGGAGACGCCCGGCGTCGTGCACGTCGGCCGGCTCGACGAGAACACCGAGGGCCTGCTGCTGCTGACCAACGACGGCGACCTCGGGCACCGGCTGATGCACCCGTCGTACCAGGTGCTCAAGACCTACCTCGCCGAGGTCGACGGTCTCGTCCCGCGCGGGCTCGGCAAGGAGCTGCGCAAGGGCTGGGAGCTGCCGGACGGCATCGTCAAGGTCGACCAGTTCCGCGTCAAGGACATGCACTCCGGCAAGTCGCTGGTGGAGCTGGTGATCCACGAGGGCAAGAAGCACATCGTGCGCCGCCTGCTCAAGGACACCGGGCACCCGGTGCTCAAGCTGGTCCGGACCGCGGTCGGGGACGTCCAGCTCGGCAACCAGCGCGTCGGCTCGATCCGGCGGCTGACGAAGGGCGAGGTCGGCGCGCTCTACCGCAACGTCGAACTCTGACGCGCTCTTCAGGGGTCCGGGTGGCGAAGCCCCCGGCTCGCGGCGAAGCCGCGGTTGAACTCTGACCCCCGCTTTCGGGGGGCCGGGTGGCGAAGCCCCCGGCTCGGCGCGGAAGCCCGGGGTGTCACCGCACGGCGGTGATGAAGCCGCCGGCGGTCCCGTCGTCGGGCGCGGGGCGGCCGTAGCCGGCGGCGAGCTCGGCCCGCGCGACCGTCGTCGGCTGCCAGCCGTGGGCGGCCAGCCACTCCGGCGCGCTGTCCCGGAGGCCGCCGAGCCACAGCCGGGTGACGTGCTCGCCGCCCGCGCTCGCCCGGGCGCGGGCGGTCAGGCTCTCCGTGGCGCCGCTCGGGCGGTGCTCGAACGAGACCCGGCTGCCCGGCGCGGACAGCTCGCCCACCGTCGTCAGCAGCCGTTCGGTGTCCTCGTACGACAGGTAGATCAGCAGTCCTTCGGCCAGCCAAGCCGTCGGCACGGCCGGGTCGAACCCGGCGGAGCGCAACGCCGTCGCCCAGTCTTCGCGCAGGTCCGCCCGCACGACGACCCGTTCGCACGCCGGTTCGGCGCCGCGGGCGGTCAGGACGTCGTCCTTGAACGCCAGCACCTCCGGCAGGTCGATCTCGAACAGCCGGGTGCCGGGCGGCCAGGCCAGCCGGAAGGCCCGCGCGTCGAGCCCGGCGGCGAGCAGGACCACCTGCGCGCAGCCGGCCTCGAGCAGATAGTCGTCGTAGAAGCGGGTCCGGATCGCGATCTGCGGGTACATCAGCGCGCCCAGCCCGGCCTGATCCGAGTCGCGCCCGGTGCCGTCGGGCAGCACCGACCGGCCGGCGGCGAAGAACGCGGCCGCGTAGGGATCGTCGAACAGGCGGTCCGGGCGGCTGCTCTCGTAGGCCCGCAGGGCGGCGACGCCGACGGCGGTGCGGCTCACGGCGGGGAGGGACTCCGTCACGCTCGCCAAGCTACTCCGATCGAGCGGCGTGCCGCGGATCCCGACTTTTCGCCGTGGCGCGGGGGTTTCCGCGTCCCTAGCGTGAGTGCCATGCGAACCGGTGTGGTGTGCGGGATCCTCGCGGTGTTCCTGGCCGGCACGGTGGTTCCGGCCGCCGCGGCACCCGCGGCGAGCGAACCGGTCTACGACTACGCGAAGGCGATCCGTGAAACCGTCTGGGTCGACATCGGCCGCGACGGCGACGGCGACGGCCGTCCGGACCGGGTCGCCGCCGACATCGTGCGCCCGTCCGAAGCCGCCTCTCGCGTGCCGGTGATCATGGACGCCAGCCCGTACTACTCGTGCTGCGGGCGCGGCAACGAGAGCGAGCTCAAGAGCTACGACAGCACCGGCAAGCCGGTGAAGTTCCCACTGTTCTACGACAACTACTTCGTGCCGCGGGGCTACGCAGTGGTGCTGGTCGGCCTGGCCGGGACAAACCGCTCGGACGGCTGCGCCGATGTCGGCGGTCCCTCGGACGTCGGCTCGGCCCGCAAGGTCGTCGACTGGCTGAACGGCCGGGCCACCGGCTACAGCGCGAAGACCGGCGGCAGTGCCGTCACCGCCGGCTGGAGCACCGGGAACGTCGGGATGATCGGCAAGTCCTACGACGGCACGATCGCCAACGGCGTCGCGGCGACCGGCGTCGCCGGGCTGAAGACCATCGTGCCGATCTCGGCGATCAGCTCCTGGTACGACTACTACCGCTCCGACGGCGCGACGTTCGGGTCCAACCCGGCGGGTCTCGCGCAGACCGTCGAGGCGCGCAACTCCGGGCAGAACTGCTCGGCGCAGAACCAGGCGCTCACGAGCGGCGCGTCGGCGAACGGCGACTACGGGCCGCTCTGGGCGGACCGGAACTACGTGACCGGGGCGCGGAACGTGCGGGCCAGCGTGCTGCTGTCCCACGGCGTCAACGACCTGAACGTCAAGACGATCCACTTCGGACAGTGGTGGGACGCGCTGACCGTCGAGAAGAAGATCTGGCTCTCGCAGACCGGGCACGTCGACCCGTTCGACTACCGGCGGGCGGACTGGGTGGACCTGCTGCACCGGTGGTTCGACCACTACCTGCTGGGCTTCGACAACGGCGTCCAGAACGGTCCGGTGGCCAGCGTCGAGCGGCAGCCGGACCAGTGGGCCGACCAGAGCGCGTACCCGGCGGCGACCGCGGTCGCGACGACGCTGCGGCCGCACGCTTCCGGCACGCTCGGCACCGCGGCCGCCGCCGGCACGGCGTCGTTCACCGACAACCCGGGTGCCGGTGAGGACACCTGGGTGACGAACCCGGGCAGCGCGGCGCTCACCTACTCGACCGGCGCGCTGGCGGCAGGCCTGCAGGTCTCGGGGACCTCCTCGGTGACGGTGACGGCCACGCCGAGCACGTCGTCGGCGCGGGTTTCGGCGCTGCTCGTGGACCTCGGCCCGGCGACCATCCGCAACTTCGCGGGCAGCGGCGAGGGGATCAGGACGGGGACGACGGAGACGTGCTGGGGCTCGTCGGCGCCCGGGGACGACGCTTGCTACCGCGTGGCGTCGGCGGACGTGAAGAAGGTGACCTACACGATCATCAGCCGCGGCTGGGCGGACCTGGCGAACTACGCTTCCCTTGCCCAGGAACGACCGTTGACGCCCGGGACGGCGTACACGATGACGTTCCGGCTGGCGTCCACGGACCACATCGTGCCGCGGGGCCACGCGCTGGCGCTGATCATCGGCGGCACGGACGGCAGCTTCATCCGCGGCCCCGCGCAGCCGGGCCGGCTGACGCTGGACCTGGCCCGCACGTCGGCGTCGGTCCCGCTGGCGGGTGTGGTGCCCGCCGCGACCACCCACCCGGCTCTCGACGGCGGCGCGTTCGTACCGTCGTCGGGCCCGGTGGAGCTGCGCTAGCCGGCGTCGGCCGTAGCTGTCTTCGTGGCCGATTTCCGTTGCCACGCGCGGACGACCGGCTCGACGACCCGGGCCGCGGTCGGGCCGAGGATCGCCATCAGCAGGACGTACGCCGTGGCCAAGGCCGCCAGTTCACCGGAGACCGCGCCCGCCGTCACCGCCAGCCCGGCGATGACGATCGAGAACTCCCCGCGCGCGACCAGCGCCGCGCCGGCCCGGGCGCGGCCCAGCTTCCCGATGCCCTGACGGCGCGCCGCCCACCAGCCGGTGCCGACCTTCGTCAGCGTCGTCACCACCGCGAGGACCACGGCCCAGCCGAGCACCGGCGGGATCGACGCCGGGTCCGTGTTGAGCCCGAAGACCACGAAGAACACCGCGGCGAACAGGTCGCGCAGCGGTTCCAGCATGCGTGTCGCGTTCTCCGCCGTCGAGCCCGAGATCGCGATGCCGAGCAGGAACGCCCCGACCGCGGCCGACACCTGCATCGCCGACGCCAGCCCGGCGACCAGCAGCGCCGCACCGAGCACCTTGAGCAGGAACACCTCGCGGTCCGGGCTGTCCACCGCGGCCGAGACGTACCGGCCGAACTTCAGCGCGATCACCAGGACCACGGTGATCACCAGCAGCGAGATGCCGACGGCCTCCAAGCCGCCGAGCAGGGAGACGCCGCCCAGCACCGCGGTGAGGATCGGCAGGTAGAGCGCCATCGCGAGGTCCTCGAACACGAGGATCGAAAGCACCACCGGTGTCTCGCGGTTGCCGAGCCTGCCCAGGTCGCCGAGCACCTTGGCGACGATCCCGGACGACGAGATGTACGTGACGCCCGCCATCACCATCGCGCCGACCGGGCCCCAGCCCAGCAGCAGCGCGACGGCCGCGCCCGGGACGGCGTTGAGGACGATGTCGAGCAGGCCGGCCGTCCACGAGCGGCGCAGCCCGGTGAACAGCTCGGCGGCGGAGTACTCGAGGCCGAGCAGCAGGAGCAGCAGCACGACGCCGATTTCGCTCGCCAGGTGCGTGAAACCGCCGATGTCGGTCAGCGGGATCAGGCCGCCGGAACCGAAGCAGAGGCCGCCGAGCAGGTAGAGCGGGATGGGGGAGAGGCCGATCTTGCCGGCCAGGCGGCCGAGGGCGCCCAGCCCGAAGAAGACCGCCCCCAGTTCGATCAGGGACAGCGCGGTGTGGTCCATCGGCCGCTCAGCCGTACTTGAGGATCTTGGCGGCGGCTTCGAGGCCTTCGCCCGTGCCGACCGCGACCAGCAGATCGCCCCCGGTGAACGTGAAGTCCGGCGCCGGCGACGGGTGCACCTGGCCGGCCCGTGCCACCGCGACCACCGAGACGCCGGTGCGGGTGCGCATCGCGGTGTCGCCGAGCGTCCGGCCGTCGAACGGGCCGGACGGCATGATCGGCAGCTGCCGAGTGCTGATCCCCGGCAGGTCCCGGTGCTCCTCGGTGAGCTGCGCGACGAGCTGGGGCGCGCCGAGCAGGTTGGCCAGTGCGCCCGCCTCGTCCGCGGTCAGCGGGATCGAGGCGGCGCAGGCGTCGGCGTCGTCCGCCTTGGACACGATGAGCTCGATGTGGCCGTCGCGCTGCGTGACGACCCCGATGCGGCGGCCGGTACGGGTGGCGAAGTCCTTGCGGACCCCGATGCCGGGCAGGGGAGTTACTTCGACGTTCACCCAACCACCGTAACCCAGGTGTCCGATTCGCGACGTTCAGCCGAGCAGGAGCAGCAGGGCGGCGGCGACCATCACGACGGCGGTCAGGCCGTGGACTCCGAAGGCGATGGCCTTCTTCCCCCGGTGGCGCAGGACGATCAGCATGTCGAAGACGGGCCAGACGGCCGCGGTGAGGATGACCCAGCCCAGCGCGTGCGGGTCGCCGTAGACGATCAGGGCCAGCGGGACGAGACCGGCTCCGACGTCGCGGCCGCCCTTGACGTTCAAGAACGTGTCGGCGTTCTCGGGGACCTCGGTGAAGCCGAAGCCGGCGGCGATCTTCCGCGGCGCGAAGAGGTAGTTGAGGCCGACGTAGATGATCCCGAGCGAGACGATCCCGACGAGGATGTAGCCGGTGACGAGCATGGTGTTCCCTCCGTTTTTCTAGCGTTGCTAGGATTGCTAGCAACGCTAACCTAGCAACGCTAGTTTGTCTAGCAGTGCTAGCATGCGCCGTATGACCCAGCGACAACGGCGTGTGCGCGACCGGACCGAGCGGGGGCAGCGGATCGTCGCCGCGGCCAGGGAGCTCGCCGAGGCGGAAGGCTGGGACGCGGTCACCACCCGGCGGCTCGCGGGCCTGATCGAGTACAGCCAGCCGGTGCTCTACAGCCACTTCCCGGGCGGCAAGGACGCGATCATGACCGCGGCCGCGTTGGAGGGCTTCGCCGAGCTGGCCGCGGCACTGGCCGGAGCGCGCGACGGCGGGCTGGCCGGGATCGCGGGCGCGTACATCGAGTACGCCGAGGCGAAACCGGCGCTCTACGACGCGATGTTCACGCTCGCGTCCGAGCTGCGGTTCGCCCGGGACGACACCCCGGAGGTGATGAAAGCGAACTTCGCGGAGCTGCTCGCGGTCATCGAGCCGGTGGCGGGGGAACAGGACGCCGGTGTGCTGACCGAGGTGTTCTGGAGCACGCTGCACGGCCTCGTGACGCTGGATCGCGGCCGTCGGCTGTCACCGGCGAACCGTGACGAGCGCCTCGCACTCGTGGTGGAGCGCTTCGGCGCGCGGGGCGACTGATCCGGCCCGCGGCCCGACCGGCAGAATGGACCCGAAGCCGAACGAGACGAGAACGCGAGGAGAGTGCCGGTGACGGGAGCCCTACGTGGTGTGGTCGCGCTGGACGGCCCGTCGGGGACCGGGAAGACCACCGTCGCCCGCAAGCTCGCCCGGCGGCTCGGGGCCGGCTACCTCGACACCGGTGCGATGTACCGCATGGTCACCCTCGCCGTGCTGCGCGCCGGCGTGGACCCGGCCGATGCGGGCGCCGTCGCCCGGGTCGCCGACCTCGCCGACTTCGGCATCGGCACCAGCCCCGAACGGCCCGAGATCAGCCTCGCCGGCGAAGACGTCGCCGCCGACATCCGCGGTCCCGAGGTGACCAAGGCCGTTTCGCCCGTCTCGGCCGTGCCGCACGTGCGCGAGCTGCTGGTCGCGCGGCAGCGGCGGATCATCGACGAGGTGCTCGACACCGTCGGCGGGATCGTCGTCGAGGGCCGCGACATCGGCACTGTCGTCGTGCCCGGCTCGCCGCTCAAGGTCTTCCTGACCGCCTCGGCCGACGTCCGCGCGTCGCGCCGCAGCACCCAGGACACCGCGGCCGGGCGGCAGTCGTCGGTCGCCGACGCGCTGGCCTCGGTCGAGCGCCGCGACCACCTCGACTCCACCCGCACCGCCTCGCCGCTGCGCGCCGCCGACGACGCCGTGCACGTCGACACCTCGGAACTGTCGATCGACCAGGTGATCGTCGCCTTGAGCGAGCTCGCCAGCCACCGCGGCCTCTTGGCGGGGTGCAACGCCGAGGTAGCTCGATGAAAGCTGACGGACTGCCCGAGGGCTCCGTCGGCGTACTCCACGACGCCGGGCGGATCTTCGCCCGGTACCATCTGCGTTCGGCCTTCCGCGTCCGCGTGCACGGCCGGGAGCGCATGCCCGCCACCGGGCCGGTGCTGGTGATCGCCAACCACAGCTCGATGATCGAACCGCAGCTGATCTTCGGAATGTTGCCGCGCCGTTCGGCGTTCCTGGTCAAGGCCGAGATGTTCGGCGGGATCGTCGGGAAGTTCATGCTGGCGATCGGGCAGATCCCGGTCAAGCGCGGCGAGATCGACCGCACACCGCTGATGACGGCGGTCGACGTGCTCAAGGACGGCGGTGTCGTCGGGATCTTTCCCGAGGGCACCCGCGGTGCCGGGGACGTCGGCGCGGCCGAACGCGGCGCGGCCTGGCTGGTCCGGGCCTCCGGCGCGACCGTGCTCCCGGTCGCGACGCGGGGCACGCTCAAGCCCGCCGACGGCAAGCGGCGCTGGCGCCCGCGCGTGGACATCCTCGTGGGGGAGCCGTTCTCGCCGAAGGTCGGACCCGGGAAAACCGGGCTCGACCAGGGCACCGAGGAGCTGCGCGGCGAGCTCGCGGCGCTCGTGAAGACTTTGGACGATTGGCGTACCGAAAACGGATTCGTTACGCCATAAGGGAAATTGGGTAGTGATGGCTGAGTTTGATTCCGCCTCCGCGGAGCAGAGTGCGTCGACGGCGTTGGACAGCGTCGGCGAGAACGACGGCACCTGGTCGGACGAGACCGAGTTCGCCGCGTTCGACGCGCAGATCGAGGCGGCGGAAGCGGCCGAGGAGGCCGCGCTCGCGCAGCCGGTGCTCGCCGTCGTCGGCCGGCCCAACGTGGGCAAGTCGACGCTGGTCAACCGCATCCTCGGCCGGCGCGAAGCCGTCGTGCAGGACGTGCCGGGCGTGACCCGCGACCGCGTCGCCTACGACGCCTACTGGGGCGGGCGCAGGTTCACCCTGGTCGACACGGGCGGCTGGGAGCCGGACGCGACCGGGCTGCAGGCCTCCGTCGCCGCCCAGGCCGAGCTGGCCATGCAGGCCGCGGACGCGGTGCTGCTGGTCATCGACGCCTCGGTCGGCGCCACGGCGACCGACGAAGCCGTCTCCAAGGTGCTGCGCCGCTCGAAGAAGCCGGTGCTGCTGGCCGCCAACAAGGTCGACGACGACCGGCTGCTCGCCGACACCGCGTCGCTGTGGTCGCTCGGCCTCGGCGAGCCGCACCCGGTCAGCGCGCTGCACGGCCGCAGCTCCGGCGACCTGCTCGACGCCATCCTCAAGGCGCTGCCCGAATCGCCGCGCGAAGGCGGCCCCGTGACGACGGGCCCGCGGCGCGTCGCGCTGGTCGGCAAGCCGAACGTCGGCAAGTCGAGCCTGCTGAACAAGCTGTCCGGCGAGGAGCGCTCGGTCGTCGACTCGGTGGCGGGCACCACTGTCGACCCGGTCGACTCGCTGGTCGAACTGGACGGCGAAACCTGGCGGTTCGTGGACACGGCGGGCCTGCGCAAGCGCGTCAACTTCGCCGCGGGCGCCGAGTACTACGCGTCGCTGCGCACCAAGACCGCGATCGACGCGGCCGAGGTCGCGATCGTGCTGCTGGACGCGGCCGAGCCGCTGTCCGAGCAGGACCTGCGGGTGCTGACCATGGTCGTCGAGGCCGGGCGCGCGTGCGTGCTGGCGTTCAACAAGTGGGACCTGGTCGACGAGGACCGCCGGCACGCGATGGTCCGCGAGCTGGACCGCGGCCTGGTCCGGGTGCCGTGGGCGGAGAAGGTCAACATCTCGGCGCTGACCGGCCGTTCGGTGCGCAAGCTCGCGCCGGCGCTGCGGACCGCGCTGGCGTCGTGGGACAAGCGGGTGCCGACCGGCCAGCTGAACGCGTGGCTGTCGGACCTCATCGCGGCCACCCCGCCGCCGGTCCGCTCCGGCAAGCAGCCGAAGGTCCTGTTCGCGACGCAGGCCGGCATCCGCCCGCCGACGCTGGTGCTGTTCACCACCGGCTTCCTCGAGGCGGGCTACCGCCGGTTCATCGAGCGCAGGTTCCGCGAGCAGTTCGGCTTCACCGGCAGCCCCATCCGGGTGAACATCCGGATCCGCGAAAAGAAGGCGAAGGTCGGCGGAAAAGCCGCCCGCCCCGCCAAATCCCGGTGACCTATTTGCCGGAACTCGCGTGATCAAGGCCGTAACTCGCGTGATTGGGGCCGGAACTCGCGAGTTACGGCTCCAATCACGTGAGTTCCGGCTTCAATCACGTTGGATGCGAGCTGGATCACGCTGGTCACGGTGGTCTTCGTGAGGTCTGACACGCTGGCGTGACCCTGTGGATATCTTTTGGTGATCTGCGCGTATGGTTAAGGGTCGTTGCGGGCGCCTCAATCGGAGAGCGAGCCCGGTTGAGGCTCCCGAAAGGTGAGTGGTGGGCTTGCGCGCCCTAGGTTTTGTCCTGCCCGGGGTGAGCGGCCGATGACCGTCACCGTGGATCCTGCGGTACCCCCTGCCGCTGAAGTGACCGTCGCCGGCCGGGCCCTGTTCTGGTCCGGCCTCGGCGCCGGCGAGCGCACCCTCCTCGACATTCTGGCCGTCACGGCCGAGTGGCACCCGAACGCCGCCGCGATCGACGACGGCACCACCACCCTGACCTACCGGCGGCTCCTCGAGGAGATCGACGTCTACGGGCGCCGTCTCAAGAGCTACGGCGTCGGCCTCGGCGACCGCGTCGGCATCCGGATCTCCTCCGGCACCGCCGAGCTGTACGTCGCCATCCTCGCCACCCTGTCCGTCGGCGCCGCCTACGTGCCGGTCGACGCGGACGACCCGGACGAGCGCGCCGAGCTGGTCTTCGAAGAAGCCCAGGTCGCGGCCGTCGCCACCGACGGCACGATCAACGTCCACAGCACGCCGGGCGGGCGCAAGGGCGTCCCCGGCCCGGCCGACGACGCCTGGATCATCTTCACCTCCGGCTCCACCGGCAAGCCCAAGGGCGTCGCGGTCACCCACGCGAGTGCCGCCGCCTTCGTCGACGCCGAGGCCGAGCTGTTCCTCACCGAAGAGCCCGTCGGTCCTGGCGACCGCGTGCTGGCCGGCCTGAGCGTCGCCTTCGACGCCTCCTGCGAAGAGATGTGGCTGGCCTGGCGCTACGGCGCCTGCCTGGTCCCCGCACCCCGCGCGCTGGTCCGCACCGGCGTCGACCTCGGCCCGTGGCTGGTCGCGCAGCGCATCACCGTGGTCTCGACCGTGCCGACGCTGGCCGCGCTGTGGCCCGCGGACGCGCTCGAAGACGTCCGCCTGCTCATCTTCGGCGGCGAGGCCTGCCCGCCGGAGCTGGCCGAGCGCGTCGCCGTCGAAGGCCGCGAAGTCTGGAACACGTACGGCCCGACCGAGGCGACCGTCGTCGCGTGCGCCGCGCAGCTGACCGGCGACGGCCCGGTCCGCATCGGGCTGCCGCTCGCCGGCTGGCAGCTCGCCGTGGTCAACGACGAGGGCGAGCCCGTCGGCATGGGCGAGACCGGCGAGCTCGTCATCGGCGGGGTCGGGCTGGCCCGCTACCTCGACGCGGCAAAGGACGCCGAGAAGTTCGCCCCGCTGCCGTCCCTGGGCTGGCAGCGCGCCTACCGCTCGGGCGACATGGTCCGCGCCGAAGAAGAAGGCCTGCTGTTCCTCGGCCGGCTCGACGAGCAGGTGAAGCTCGGCGGCCGCCGCATCGAGCTGGGCGAGGTCGACGCCGCGCTGCAGGCCCTGCCGGGCGTGCAGGGTGCGGCCGCCGCGATCCGCCGCACCAAGGCCGGCAACCAGGTCCTCGTCGGTTACGTCGTCCCCGGCACCGAGCCGTTCGACCACGACCGAGCCGCGACGCGCCTGCGTGAGCACCTGCCCGCCGCGCTGGTCCCGCTGCTCGCCGTCGTCGACGACCTCCCGACGCGCACCTCCGGCAAGGTCGACCGCAACGCCCTCCCGTGGCCGCTGTCCACAGTGGAGGCTTCCGGGCTGACCCCGACCGAGACGTGGCTCGCCGAAGGCTGGGCCGAAATCCTCGGCGTCTCGGTCGACAGCCCGAAGGCGGACTTCTTCACCCACGGCGGTGGCAGCCTGACCGCCGCGCAGGTGGTGGCCCGCATCCGCACCCGGCACCCGCAGGTGTCGGTGGCCGACATCTACGCCTACCCGCGGCTGGGCGCGCTGGCCGCGATGCTGGACGCGCTCACCGGCCAGGCCACCGAGCGCCGCGACATCGCGCCGACCCCGCGTCGCGCGGGGGTCATCCAGACCCTGCTGATGGTCCCGCTCATGAGCCTCGCCGGCCTGCGCTGGGCCACACTGGCCGCCGCGCTGTCGAATGTCCTGTCGCTGCTCGGGTTCGCCTGGGCGCCGACGCTGAGCTGGGCCTGGATCGGCCTGGCCTGGGTGGCGCTGTTCAGCCCGGCGGGCCGGATCGCCATCGCCGCGGGCGGCGCGCGCGTGCTGCTGTCGGGGGTGCGCCCCGGGACCTACCCGCGCGGCGGGAGTGTCCACTTGCGACTGTGGACGGCCGAGAAGCTGGCGGAGTTCAGCGGCGCGGACAGCGTCGCCGGGGCGTCCTGGATGACGACGTACGCGAAGGCGCTCGGCGCGCGGATCGGCAAGGACGTCGACCTGCACTCGCCGCCGCCGGTCACCGGCTTCCTCAAGCTGGGCCGGGGTGCGGCGATCGAGCCCGAGGTCGACCTGACCGGCCACTGGGTCGACGGCGACCGCGTGCACATCGGCAAGGTCCACGTCGGCGCGGAGGCCCGGGTCGGCGCGCGCAGCACGCTGTTCCCCGGTGTCCGCGTCGGCAAGGGCGCGGAGATCGCGGCCGGGTCGACCGTCCGCGGTGCCGTCCCGGCCGGGCAGCGGTGGGCCGGTTCGCCGGCCGCGCGCGTGGCCAAGGACGAGCGCGACGCCCTGAAGTGGCCGTCGAGCCGTCCGCCGCGGTCGCACTTCTGGGCCGCGGTCTACGGCGTGACCTCGCTGGCCCTCGGTTTCCTCCCCGGGGTCGCGGCGCTGGCGGGGGTGGCGGTGCTGGGCTGGGCGATCGCCGGAGCGCCCACGCTCCTGGCCGCCTTCACCCAGGCGCTGGTCTTCGTCCCGGTCGCCACCGTCGCGTACTTCGGCGCCTACCTGCTGTTCGTGCTGGCCGGGGTCCGGTCGCTGAGCATCGGCATGGTCGAGGGCTACCACCCGGTGCACGGCCGGGTCGCGTGGCAGGTCTGGGCGACCGAGCGCCTGATGAGCATGGCCCGCGAAGGCCTGTTCCCGTTGTACGCCAGCCTGTTCACGCCGGTGTGGCTGCGCCTGCTCGGCGCCAGGGTGGGGCGCAACGTCGAGGCGTCGACCGTCCTGGCCCTGCCGAAGATGACCAAGGTCGACAGCGGCGCGTTCCTCGCCGACGACACGATGGTCGCCACGTACGAGCTGGGCCACGGCTGGCTGCACGTCGCCCCGGCCCGGATCGGCAAGCAGGCCTTCCTCGGCAACTCGGGGATGACCGCGCCCGGCCGTTCGGTGCCGAAGCGCGGCCTGGTCGGCGTCCTGTCCTCGACGCCGTTGAAGGCGAAGAAGGGTTCGTCGTACCTCGGCATGCCGCCGCTCCCGGTCCGCCGCGCGATCGGCGACGCCGACACGAGCCGCACCTACACCCCGGCGCTGCACCTCAAGGCGGCGCGGTCGCTGGTCGAGCTGTGCCGGATCGTCCCCGTCATGTGCGGGGTCGCGCTGACCGTCGTGGTCGCCTTCGGCCTGCTCTGGACGGCTTCGGCGGCCGGCTTCGGCGTCGCCGCGCTGCTGGCCGGGCCCGCCCTGCTGGCCGCCGGGATCGTCGCGGCGCTGACGGCGACGGTGATGAAGTGGCTGCTGGTCGGCAAGTTCCGCGAGATCGACCACCCGCTGTGGAGTTCTTTCGTCTGGCGCAACGAACTGGCGGACACGTTCGTGGAGTCCCTCGCGGTGCCGTGGCTGATCGGCTCCGTCGGTGGCACCCCTCTGCTGCCGGCCTGGCTGCGCACCATGGGCGTCAAGATCGGCCGCGGAGTCTGGCTGGAGACGTACTGGCTGCCCGAAGCGGACCTCGTCGAGCTGGGTGACGGCGCGACGATCAACCGCGGCTGCGTCGTGCAGACCCACCTGTTCCACGACCGGATCATGAGCATGTCGCGGGTGACGCTCGGTGAAGGTGCGACGCTCGGCCCGCACGGCATCGTGCTGCCGGGCGCGGGCATCGGCGCCCGGACGGCGGTCGGCCCGGGCTCACTGGTGACCCGCGGTGACGAGGTCCCGGCCGACACCCGCTGGCTCGGCAACCCGATCTCGACTTGGCCGGGTAAGTAACGAAAGCGGGACCAGGCGCGCCGGACTCACCCGTCCGTGCGAGCCTGGTTCCAGCACGCACGAGGAAAGGTTCGCCACGGGTGATTTCGAAGGCCCCCGCTCCCGGCGCGGACACCTCCGGCGACCCCTACCTGCCCGCGCACGGCAACGGTGGCTACCGGACCCGGCACTACGACCTGAACCTCGACTACAAGGTCGCGCCCAACCGGCTTTCGGCGTCGGCGGTGATCACCGCGGAGGCGACGCAGGCGCTTTCCCGCGTCAGCCTCGACTTCGGCGAGTTCCGGATCAACCGCGTGCTCGTCGACGGGAAGCCCGCCAAGTACCTGAAGCGCGGGGTCAAGCTGCACGTCAAACCGGCGAGGTCGATCCCGGCGGGTGCCGCGTTCACCGTCGAGGTGCACTACGTCGGCAACCCGCGCCCGGTGGGGAGCCGCTGGGGTGACGTCGGCTGGGACGAGCTGACCGACGGCGCGCTGGTGGCGAGCCAGCCGGTCGGCGCGCCGTCGTGGTTCCCGTGCAACGACCACCCGTCGGACAAGGCGTCGTACCGGGTGAGCGTGACGACGGCGTCGCCGTACCAGGTCGCGGTCACCGGCACCCTGGTCGAGCGCGCCACGTCGGCCAGCACCACGAAGTGGGTCTACGAGCGGCACGAGCCGACGGCGACGTACCTCATGAGTGTGCAGATCGGCCGTTACGACGAGGTCGAGCTGACCGGTCGCGGCTGGTTCCCGCACACGGGGGTGGGGCCGCGCCGGCTGAGCCTCGGCTTCGGACGCGCGAGCGGCCAGGTGGAGGCGGTTTTCGAAACCGTGCCCCAGCGGGCCTTCGTGCCGCCGCGCCTGCGCCGCGCGTTCGACCGCGACTTCGGGCGGCAGGGCCGGATGATGGAGTTCCTGCAGCGGCTGTTCGGCGCGTACCCGTTCCCCGAGTACGTCATCGTCGTCACCGACGACGACCTCGACGACCCGATCGAGGCGCAGGGGATGGCCATCTTCGGGGCCAACCACGTCGACGGCCGCCGCACCCACGAGCGGCTCGTGCTGCACGAGCTGGCTCACCAGTGGTTCGGCAACAGCCTGACGGTGGCCGACTGGCGGCACATCTGGCTGAACGAGGGCTTCGCGACGTACGCCGAGTGGCTGTGGTCGGAGGAGTCGGGCGGCCCGTCCGCTTCGGCGCTGGCCCGCGACTGGCACGCCCGCATCAAGGCCAAGCCGGCCGACGTCCGGATCGCCGACCCGGGCGTGGCGCGGATGTTCGACGAGCGGGTCTACAAGCGCGGCGGCCTGACGCTGCACGCACTGCGGGCGGAGATCGGGGATCTCGCGTTCTTCGGGTTGCTGAAGGCGTGGGCCGAAGAGCACCGGCACGGGCTCGTCACGACGGAGCTGTTCGTGGCCACGGCGGAGGCGCACGCGGGGCGGGCGCTGAGCGCGTTCTTCACCCGCTGGCTGGACACCCCGGTACTGCCCCCGTTGCCCGTTTCGTAGGTCCTGGCGTTCACGGTCGTGACAGCTCGTTCACGGCTCTGAACACATGCATCCTTTCGGCGGGATACATCCGATGTATCTACGGCTTTCTCGGGAACAACCCTGGTATTTCGGCTCTGTGTCTGGAAACATCCCGGGCGCCCACCGTTGATCTCGGCGAAACGTAGTATGAATCCGGAGGCGCTTCATGGATGCAGTGTCCCGGCGGACGGTGCTCCGCTCTGCTTCGGTCGTCGCGGGGGCCGCCGCGTTCGGCGGCCTCTGGGGCAGCGCGGCCCCGCCCGCCCTCGGTGCCGGCCACCCGGCGAACCCCCATCGGGACGTCGCCGCGGACGCCCGGATGGTCTGGAAACGGCTCCCGAAAAGCTGGCAGGAAGGTCCGTTCCTGGCCAACGGCTACCTCGGCGCGCAGGTCTACGCCGGGACGACGCCGCAGGTGCTCAAGGTGATGCTGAGCCACACCCAGGTCCAGGACCAGCGGATCCAGTGGGAAGCGGGCATCGGGCTGTCCCGGCTGCCGATCGGCTTCCTCACGCTCACCCTGGCCGGCGCGATCACCGGCGTCGACTGGACGCTCGACCTGTACAACGCCGAACTCGGCGGCACCATCACCACGACGCGGGGCTCGGTTTCCTTCTCCGCCGTCGTGCACAACGACCTCGGTGTGCTGCTCGTTTCGCTGACGCCGAGCGCCGGGGAAACCGGGGCCACCTGGGCGTTCCAGCCGCTGGAGTCGGCGACCACCCGGACCGTCCGCAAGCCGCCCGAGTACGTCGCCAACCCGGCGCCCGAGATCGGGGCCGGCTACTGCGCGCAGCCGATGCTCGCCGGCGGCGGGTACACCACGGCCTGGCAGGAGCGCGCGATCGGCACGCGACGGCTGTTCGCCGCCGCCGTCGCCTACAGCTTCCCGGGCATGACGCACACCGCCGACGCGCGCAACGCCGTGCGGAAAGCGCTTGCCGCGCACCCGGACGCGCTGCTCGCCCGCCACCGGCGCTGGTGGAACGACTACCACCGGCGCAGCTTCGTTTCGGTGCCCGACAAGCAGGTGCAGCGGTTCTACTGGATCCAGCTGTACAAGATCGCGGCCGCCACCCGCGCGGACGGGCCCGTCGTGTCCGAATGGGGCCCGTGGTTCCCCGAGGTCGGCAACAGCTGGACCGCGGTCTGGTGGAACCTCAACGTCCAGGTCACCTACCCGATCGTCAACAGTAGCAACCACCCCGAACTCGACGCCGTCACCGAGACCTTCCGGCGCGACCACGCGAACCTCGAGGTGTCCGTCCCGCCCGCGTACCGCGATGGCGACACGTACGCGCTCTCGCACCCCGGTGACTGGCGGCTGCGTCCCGGCGGCACGCGCTCGGTGGGCGTCCCCGGGACGACGTCCAAGACCGACCAGACCGGGAACCTGCTGTGGGGCCTGCACAACGTGTGGCTGGCCTACCGGCACCACCTGGACCGGCGGGTGCTGCGCGACGTCCTGTACCCGACACTGGCGAAGGCGCTGAACTTCTACCGCCACTTCCTGTTCACCGGCCCGGACGGGGCGCTGCACCTGCCGCTGACCCGGTCGCCGGAGTACGCCGACGCGCCCGACTGCACCTACGACCTGTCGCTGATCCGGTGGGCGGCCCGCACGCTCGTCGACTCCGCCCGGATCCTGCGCCTCGACGAGCCACGCGTGCCGGTCTGGCGGGAAATCAGCGCGAAGCTCGTCCCGTACCACGAAGACCCCGCCGACGGCGTGCTGATCGGCGACGGCGTCCCCCTGGCCGCCTCCCACCGGCACTTCTCCCACCTGCTGTGGCTGTACCCGCTGCGGGAGAAGGTCTGGGACGCCCCGGGCGACCGGGACGTCATGACGCGCACCTTCAAGCACTGGGTCGCCGACCAGTCGGCGTGGCACGGCTACAGCTACGCGGCCGCGTCCTCGATGAGCTCGGTGATGGACGAGCCCGAAGAAGCGTTGCGGTACCTGAAGTTCTTCCTCGACCGGAACGTCGTGGCCGACACCGAGCTGACGGCGAACACGATGTACCGCGAGGGCAGCAACTTCGCCATCGAGAGCCCGATCACCGCCGCGCAGTCCGTTGTGGACATGCTGATGCAGGGAGCCGGCGGGGTGCTCAAGATCTTCCCGTCGGTGTCGGCGACCTGGCGGGACGCCTCGATCGCCGGCCTGCGCGCGGAAGGCGCGTTCCTGGTGGACGCCTCGCGCCGCGACGGCAGGACGGAATTCGTCCGCGTGCACAGCGAAGCCGGCGAGCCGCTGGTTCTCCAGCACGGCGTCGCCGGGGACGTCGACGTCCGCGACGAACACGGCAGGCGGCTGCCGTGGCGCCCGGCGGGGCCCGGGCGGATCGCCATCGGACTGCAGCGCGGCGGCACCGCCGTCGTCACCCCGCGGGGCGGCCGGGCGGACTTCGCACCCCGGGACGTTCCCGCGCTCGGGCCGGCACCGGCGTGGGGCCTGCCGAGCTGAAACCGCTTTCGACAAGGAGGTCGGAATGGACATCACCCGCAGAACCGTGCTCGGCGGAGCACTCGCCGGGATCGCCGCCGGCGCCGCGGGCATCACCCCCGCGTTCGCGGAAGCGGCCGCGGCACCCGGCAGCGACGACTTCGGCTGGGCCGGGTTCGTGGGCACCGCGGACCTGTACTGGCGGCGGCTGCCGAAGACCTGGTACGAGGGCCCCTTCCTGGGCAACGGATTCCTCGGGTCCGGCATCTACGCCGAGCCGGGGCAGAACGCGATCCGGTTCAACGTCCAGCACAGCCAGGTCCAGGACCACCGCCCGGAGTTCGGCTCGCTGTTCGGCTTGGCCCGGCTCCCGATCGGGTACTTCACGCTCGAACCGGTCGGCGCGATCACCGCGATCGACTGGCGGATGGACCTGTGGAACGCCGAGCTGACCGGCACGATCACGACCGCGGCGGGCAGCCTGAGCCTGCGCGCCATCATCCACACAGGACAGTCGCTCCTCGCCGTCGAAATCCGGCCGTCCGAAGGGGAACGCGGGTTCAAGTGGGTGTTCCACCCGGCGGTCGCGGTCAGCCCGCGGGCCGACCCGGTGTGGAACAAGCCGCCGCCGGCGGGGTACACGGCGAACCCGCCGGTGCAGTTGTCGAGCAGTGGTGACGCCCGGCTGGCCGTCCAGCCGCTGCTCGCCGGCGGCGAGCACGTGACGGCGTGGCGTGAAGTCACGCGCGGCGGTGCGCGGACGTTGTACACGTCGGTGGCGTGGTCGCACCCGGAGAAGACGTCGGTGGCGCGGGCGCTGGGCACGGTCCGCCGGGTCTGGGAGTTCGCCGCACTCACCCAGGACCACCGGCGCTGGTGGCACGGCTACTACCGGCAGAGCTTCCTGTCCATTCCGGACACCCGCCTGCAGAGCTTCTACTGGATCCAGCTCTACAAGGTCGCTTCGGCGGCCCGCCGCGAGGCGCCGGTGATGGCGACCTCCGGGCCGTGGCTGGAGAACACGCCGTGGCCCGCGACGTGGTGGAACCTCAACGTCCAGCTCGAATACTGGCTGATCCACGGCTCCAACCACCTGGAGCTCGACGCGGTCAGCTACGCGCTGGACAAGTACCGGGGCAACCTGACGAGCCAGGTCGCGCAGCCCTACCAGGCCGACTCCGCGGGCATCCCGCGCACCACCGACATGACACTGCTCAACGGCGTCTCGAACCCGACCAGCGGGTTCCCCGTCGGGATCCCGGGGAAGGACACGCCGACGCCGGAGGTCGGCAACCTGACCTGGGCGCTGCACAACGTGTGGCTGTCCTACCGGCACACGATGGACCGGAAGCTGCTGTACGGCACGCTCTTCCCGTTGCTGCGCCGGGCGATCAACTACTACCTGCACTTCCTCGCGCCGGGGCCGGACGGGAAGCTGCACCTGCCGCCGACGTTCTCCCCGGAGTACGGCGTCAACGCCCCGGACTGCAACTACGACCTCTCGCTGATCCGCTGGGGCTGCAAGACACTCCTGCAGACCGCTCCCACCGATCCGCTGGCCCCGAAGTGGCAGAACGTCCTCGCGACGCTGGTGGACTACCCGGCCGACGTCAACGGCTACATGATCGGCGCCGGGGTGCCGTTCGCGAAGTCGCATCGGCACTACTCGCATCTGCTGCAGATCTACCCGCTCTACGACGTCACGTGGGAGCAGCCGGAACACCGGCAGATCATCGAGACGTCGCTGAACCACTGGGTCGGCTTCGAAGGCGCGCTGCAGGGCTACACCTTCACCGGGGCCGCGTCGATTTCGGCGCAGATGCTGCGGGGCGACCAGGCCGCGTTCTACCTCGGCGAGCTGCAGCGGCGGTACATCCAGCCGAACACGATGTACAAGGAGTCCGGTCCGGTCATCGAGACGCCGCTGTCGGCGGCGAAATCGCTGCAGGACATGCTGGTGCAGAGCTGGGGCGGGGTGCTCCGGCTGTTCCCGGCGGTGCCGTCGGCGTGGGGTGACATCGCGCTGCGGGACTTCCGCACCGAGGGTGCGTTCCTGCTCAGCGCGTCCCGGGCCGGCGGGAAGACGCGGTGGCTCAAGGTGCACAGCGAAGCCGGGGCGCCGTGCGTGCTGCGGCCGGGTATCGACGGCGACCTCGCGGTGACGGATGCGCGGGGCCGGGCCCGCCGCTGGCAGCGGCTGGCCAACGGGGACGTCCGGATCGAACTCGGGCGCGGCGAGGACGCGTTCGTCCACCGGAAGGGGGACCGGCCGGACTTCGGCGTCCGGCCGGTCGCGCCGGGCGGCGCGAGCGTGCCCTGGGGCCTTCCGTGACCCGAGCCGGCTTCCCGGGTTCGCGCCCGGGAAGCCGGCTCGCACGGCAGAATGGTGCTCTCCGACGAGGGGAGCGTGGATGAGCGAGCCGGACGGCAGGCCGGGGCCCGGCCACCTGCCGTACCAGTACCCGCAGTGGCCGCCGCCCGTGCCGCCGAAGCGGTCTTCGGCCACGGCGATGGCGCTGGTGACGGCGTCGGTCGTGGTCGTCGTGGTGATGGCGCTGGCGTTCCTGGCCTGGGGCTACCCGGGGTTCCTGCGCAAGCCCGACGGCCAAGCCGGCGGCGCGTTCCGGAGCACGGCACCGTCGTCGACGTCCGCTCCGGCCATTGCGCCCGGTACGCCGGCCGCGATCCCCGGCGGCCGGGCCCCGATGCCGAAGCGGCCGAGGCCGCTGGCCGACCCGGTGACGTGCGCGTTCACCCCCGACAGCGGCTCTCCGGCGCCGAAGAAGGTCGCGCTGCCGCCCGACGGCCCGGCGCCGTCGTCCGGGACCGCCGGGGTCCGGCTCGTGACGAGCGCGGGCGACATCGGGCTCACCCTGGACCGCGCGCTGGCGCCGTGCACCGTGGTGAACTTCCTGAGCCTGGCGAACCAGGGTTTCTACGACGGCACGTCGTGCCACCGGCTGTCCGTGACAGCCGGGCTGCAGATGCTCCAGTGCGGTGACCCCGTCGGCGACGGCACCGGCGGGCCGGGCTACACGATCCGGGACGAGGTGTTCCCGGCGCTGACGTACGGCCGCGGCGTCCTCGCCATGGCGAAGACGACCGCACCGGACTCCGGCGGCTCCCAGTTCTTCCTGGTCTTCGGCGACACGGAGATCCCGCCCGAGTACACGGTCTTCGGCAGCATCGACGGCCCCGGCCTCGAGGTGCTCGACGCCGTCGCCCGCGCCGGGATCGACCCGGCCAAGCCGGGCATCGGCGACGGCAGCGGCCCCCCGAAGCTCCCCGTCACCCTCACCAAGGTCACCGCCACCCCGTAACTCGCGTGATCAGAACCGTAACTCGCGAGTTCCGGCTCCAATCACGCCAGTTCCGGGCTCAATCACGCGAGTTACGTGCTCAATCACGGGCCAGGAGGCGGCGGAGGGCCTTGAGGAGGGCCTTGGCGTGGCCGGCGTTGCCCCGCGCCGGCCGGACGGTGGTGACGGCCGGGCTCGGCGCGGGGCTGGTGGTGGGAGCGCTGCTCGGGTTGACCGACCCGGTGAGCCGGGTCAGCGGCTATGACTGGGTGCGGTGCCTGCTGATCGGTGCGGTCCGCGGCGGCGCCCTCGTGGCGGCCGGTTATGTCATCGTCTGGCCGCTGACCAGCCGGCGGACCCGATCAGAGGTCCAGCACGAGCCGCGGTGACAGCGCGCGGGACACGCACGGGTACATCCGGCCTCCAGCGGCGCCGATGTCGTCGCGGTGCTCGGGTTCCCCCTCGACGACCGTGATCTCGCAACTCCCGCAGACCCCTTCCCGGCACGCGGACGGCACCGGGCGTCCGGCGTGGTTCAGCGCGTCCAGCAACGACTCGTCCGCCGGGACCTGGATCGTCCCCCCGGAACGTGCGCACACCACCTCGAACGGGGTGTCCGGCCCGAACGTCCGCCGGGTGGGCTCAAACCGTTCGGTGTGCACCCGGGGGAACACCGCTTCGGCCGCGTCCACCATCGCCGCCGGGCCGCAGCAGTACACCTCCGCGGCCGGGAACTCCGCCGCCAGCGCCGCGAAATCGGGCCGCGCGAGCCGCACGCGATTTCCGTACCGCGAAGTGAGTTCCGCGGCGAACGGCCGGGACCGGCCCGCGTACACCAGCGTCACCGCGGCACCGGAAGCGACGGCGGACCGCAGCATCGGCACGATCGGCGTGATCCCGATCCCGCCCGCCACGAACAGGTATTCCGCCGCCGGGAGCAGGGGAAAGTGGTTGCGGGGCAGCGAAACCCGCAGCGTCCGGCCCGGTTGCAGGAACAGGTGGACGTACTCCGAGCCACCGCGGCTCAGCGGGTCGTGGCGGACCGCGACGCGGTAGGCCGACAGGTCACCGGGGTTGCCGCACAGCGAATACTGGCGCGTCAGCCAGTTCGGCAGCTCCAGGTCGATGTGCGCGCCCGGCTCCCACGGGGCCAAGGGACCTTCGTCACCGCGCAGGACGAGGGAGACGACGTCGTCGGTGACGTGCTCGACGCGTTCCAGGATGGTTTTCTGCATGTCGGGCACGTCAGTACAGCTTCCGGTAGCCGTCTTCGAGGAGCTGGTCGAGCAGCGCCGGGTCGACGTTCATCTTCTCGCCGGCGATCTCGCCTGCCGACGGCAGTTCCGCCGCCAGCGCCTGGCTCGCCGGGTCCCACAGGCGCGACCGGATCAGCGCGCGGCCGCAGTGGAAGTACACCTCGGCGACGTCGACGACGATCGCCAGCATCGGCGCCTTCGCCTCGGTGCGCATCCGGGCCAGCACGTCCGGGTCGTCGGTGACGTACGCGCTTCCGTTGACCCGCAGTGTTTCCCGCATGCCGGGAACGAAGAACAGCAGGCCGACGCCGTCGTTCTCGGCGATGTTGCGGAACGAGTCGGCGATCTTGTTGCCGAGCCGGTCGGGCAGCGCGACCGTGCGCTCGTCGAGGACCTTGACGAAGCCGGGGTAGTCGCCGCGGGGCGAGCAGTCGGCGCGGCCCGCGGCGTCGGCGGTGGCCAGCGTCAGGAACGGCGAGTGCGCGATGAAGCGGCGGGCGTGCCGGTCGATGCGGTCGCCGATCTTGGCCTTGATCATCGCCTCCGGCTCGCCCAGCCGGGCCGCCACCTCGGCCGGGGAGACGCGGTGCAGCATGTTTAGGCTGGTCATGGCACAATTATGAGCAAATATTCAGCTCTTGACTACTCGCTTTCCCGGGGGGATCCGTGCCGTCGGACCAGCGCCGCATCCAGCCACGTAAACAGCCGCGTCAGGTGCGCGCCGAGCTGACCCGGCAGCGGATCCTGACCGCGGCTGCTCACGTTTTCGCCGACCACGGCTACGCCGCCGGCACCACCAACCGCATCGCCGAGCGCGCCGGAATTTCGATCGGCTCGCTGTACCAGTACTTCCCGAACAAGGACGCGATCCTCGCCGAGCTGCTGACCCGGCACCTCGACGACGGCACGGCGGCCGCGGCGAAGGTCATGACCGGCCCGCTGCCCGGTTCGATCGAGGAGGTCTTCCGCGTCTTCGTCCGGCTCACGGTCGAATCCCACCTGGACGACCCCCACCTGCTGCGGATGCTGATCGAGCAGGCCCCGCGGTCGACCGAGCTGCTCGAGAGGATGGGCCGGCTGAAACGGACCATGGTCGGCTACACCCGCGACCTCCTGGAGGGCCACCCGGAGGTCCGCGTCGCCGACACCGAGACGGCGGCCCGCCTGGTCATCGCGACGATCGAGCTGGCCGTCCACGACCTGCTGGCCGAGCCCGATCCGATCGACGCCCGGCGGCTCGAAGAGGAGATGGTCGCGATGCTGACCCGGTACGTCAGGGGGTGAACCGGTAGGCGCGCCCAGGCCGGGCTCGTACCCGGGATGGACGAGCCCGGCACCCGTTCACTGCACCGCTTGCGCCACCAGCGCGGCTTCGGTTCCAGGACCGGCGCGTTCGCCGTGACGACGGCGTGGACGCGCTCGGCCGGCACCCGGTCCGGCGGCGCCATCTCCGCGATCTTCGCGAGCACCTCCCGTTCCGCCTGAGCCGCCTTGTCGGCTTGGGAGGCGCGCCACCCAGGCCGGGTACGCGGGTCCGAACATCGAGGCGGGTCGCGCGCCGGGCGGGGGTCGGGAAGCACACGATCCACCGGCGCCGGCCGTCCATGGCGGCGCTCCTGCTGGACGCGCTCAGCTTCGTGTGGACGACCGCGCCGAGGCACAGGGCGACGAGACGCTCCGGGCCACCCTGCACGAGCGGTTCCTGCGCACGGTCGAGGAGCGCACGCTCGCCCGGATCACCCGGGCTCAGGAGGCGGGCCAGCTCGTCGGCGGCGTGGACCTGACGTTCCCGGCCGAAGTCCTGTGCGGCACGCTGTCCCTGGCCGCGAGTGCCGCCTGGGTGCGGCTGGTGACGCCGAGCTTGGCCAGGACGTTGCCGACGTGCACCTTCACCGTCCGCTCGGCCAGCCGGAGCCGGGTCGCGATGTCGCGATTGGACAGTCCTTCGCCGAGCAGCTCCAGCACGTCCCGCTCGCGCGGTGTCAGTGCACCGCCGCCACTCAGTGCGGCTGCCGCCGCCGGGCTCAGCGCGGTCACGCCTTGGTGGGCGGCGCGGACGGCGGCGGCGAGCTCGTCGCCGGAGGAGTCCTTCAGCACGAACCCGGCCGCGCCCGCGTTGAGGGCTTCGCGGATTTCGCGCGGACGGCCGACCGTGGTCAGCATCAGCACCCGCGGTGCCGGGGGCCCGAGCCGGCGCAGCACCTCGAGGCCGTCCATCCCGGGCAGGTAGAGGTCGAGCAGCACCACGTCGGCGGCCACGATCGAGGCGAGCAACTCGGGCCCGCTCGCGTACTGCGCGACGACGTCGAGGTCCGGCCGCGCACCCAGGATCAGCGCGATCCCCTCGCGCACCAGGGCGTGGTCGTCGACGACCTGGACGCGGATCATGCCCGGCACTCTACTGTCGGCCCATGCGCAAGTCTCTCGGCACGACGGCGGCGGTGGCCGCGGTGTTCTTCGCGAGCGGCGCGTGGACGCCGCACCAGGGCTGGTTCGCCGCCGTGCTCAGCGCCGCCCAGCTCGCCCCGCTGCTGTGGTCCCGCCGGGCCCCGGTCCTCGTGCTGACGGTGGTGACGCTCGCGACGGCCGGGCACCTGCTGCTCGACCAGCCGCGCAACACGATGTACGTGCCGGTGCTGCTCGCGCTGTACAGCACGCCCCAGCGGTGGCTCGCGGGTGCGGCGGCGCTGGTGATCGGCGGCGCCGTCTTCCCGGCGAAGGGGCCGGTCGATGGCACTGTCCTCGCCGTCACGATCTGCGCGGTCGCCTGGCTGCTCGGGGCCGAACGCCGTCGCGCGCTCGCCGACCGGGCCGAGCGCGCGGCCCGGCGGCTGCACGACACGCTCGCCCAGACCACGGCCGTCATGCTCGTGCAGGCCGAAACGCTGCGCGCGGTCGGTGACCTGACCGACGCCGACCGCGCGCGCCTGGACACCTTGCTGGCCGCCGGGCGCGGCGCGCTGACGCTCGTCCGCCGCACGCTGGACGACCTGCGCGAGGACACCGAACGTGCCCCGGACCTCGCCGAGGTGCTGGCCCGGCTCCGCACCGCGGGACTGGTCCTCGACCGCGACCCGGTGCTGCCCGCGCTGCCGCGTCCGGTGCGGGAGCTGGCCGAGCGGTTCGTCGCCGAGACCGCGGTGAACGCCTTGCGGCACAACGGTCCCGGCGTCCGCCTCCGGTACGACGTCGAAGCCGGCGACCGGGTGACGATCACCGCGCGCAACGCCGTGAAGGGGACTCCATGCTCCGGCGACGGCTATGGGCTGGCCGGGCTCGCGGAGCAGGCCGCGGCGACCGGGGGTGCGCTGAGCCACGGCGTGCGGGACGGCGAGTGGGTGGTCAGTGTCGGGCTGCCAGCAGCTGCGACACGGTCACGAACCGGTAGCCGCGCTGCTTGAGCCGGTCGATCACCGGCCCGATCGCCGCCCGGGTCTCCTCGCGCGCCGGGTACATCCCGTGCAGGAGCACGATCGAGCCGGGCCGGACCTGGTCCACCGTCGCCGAGGTGATCGTGGCGGCGTCCGGGGCGCCGTCGGAATCGGGCGCGACGTCCCAAGTGATCGTGGTGCGGTGGTGTTCGGCGAGGTAGTGCGGCAGCGCGAAGAGTTTCTTGCCGTTCGGGGGCCGGAAGAGGATCTCGCCGGTGTAGCCGGTGGTCCGGATCAGCGCGTCGGTGGCTTCGACCTCGTCGGCGACCCAGGCGGGCGTCACCCCGATCATCCGGTCGTGGGAGAAGCTGTGGTTGCCGATCTCGTGGCCCGCGGCGGCGATGTCGTGGGCGAGGCCGGGGTGCGCCGCGATCTCGCGGCCGATGAGGAAGAAGGTCGCCGGGACCTCACGACTGCGGAGGGTGTCGAGGATCGCCTGGGTACCGGCGGGAGCGGGCCCGTCGTCGAAGGTGATGGCGACGATCTTCTCGGTGGTGTCGACCCGGTCCACGAGGCTGCCGAAGAACTGGAAGGTTCGCGACTTCGACACCTCGAACAGCGTGAAGGCGGCGGCGAGGACGACGACGAGAACACTCGCCACGACGATGGCCCGCTTCCGGGCACGGCGGGAATTCAAGATCATGCCGCCACCCTGGCGAGCGCGTTCCGGCGCGGGAAGCCGCGAAGGTACTAGTACCTTCGCGGCGATCGCGGCTCAGAGCGGGTTGAAGACGCCCAGGGGAGCGGTGCAGAACGGGCCGCCGACGTACTCGGCCGCGGGACCCGTCGGAGCGGGCTTCGAAGCCAGCTGCTCCGCGTACACCTCCGCGTCGTCCAGGGACTTGTAGCCCAGCGCCTCCGCCTCGGTCAGCGAGTAGATCCGGCGCGTGTTGTCCGAGACGCCCCAGATCAGCCGGTAGCCCGGCGAAGGCGCCGAAAGGCAGGCCTCGAACAGCCGCGCGCCGTCGTCGGGGGAGAGCCACGTCGTCAGGCCGCGCGGCCCCAGCGGCAGCGGCGTCTCGAAGCACGACCCGATCCGGATCACGATGACGTCCATGCCGAAGCGGGAGTGGTACAGGCTGCCCAGCGCCTCGATCGCCGCCTTGCTGACGCCGTAGTACGTGTCCGGCCGCGGCGACGAGTCCGCGGGCAGGTCTTCGTCGATCCGGCGGAACCCGACCGAGTGGTTGCTCGACGCCAGGATGACGCGCTGGATGCCGGCCTCGCGGGCCGCCTCCAGGACCGTCCGGGTCCCGTTGATGTTGACGTCGAGAGTCGCCTCCCACGAGTTCTCGCGGCTGTGGCCGCCCAGGTGGATCAGCGCGTCGACGCCTTCGCACGCCGAAGCCATCGCCTCGGGGTCGGTGACCGAAGCGGTCACGACCTCTTCGCCCTCCGACGCCGTCTGCGGCGCCAGGTCGAGCAGACGCAGGACCCGGCCGTCGCGCTTGAGGCGGGGGCGCATCAGGGTGCCGACGACACCCGCCGACCCGGTGATGAGCACACGCTGGTCCGTCATGGGGTTCCTTTCAGGAGGGGTTCAACGGATGCCGGCCCGGCGCAGCTGCTGCCCGAGCTCGGCGGTGGTCTCGGCGAGCAGTTCGCCGACGCGGCGGGCGTCCTCGTCGGTCACCTGGGCGATCGGCATCGAGCAGCTCATCGCGTCGGTGGCCGGGATGCGGTAGGGGATCACCGCGGCGACGCACCGGACGCCCAGTGTGCCTTCCTCGACCTCGGCGGCGTACCCGCGTTCGCGGGTCGCGGCGAACTCGGCGTGCAGGCCTTCGAGCGAGGTGATGGTGTTCGGCGTCAGCGCGGTCAGCATCGGCGGCATCAGCGCTTCGATCTCGTCGTGCGTCAGCTCGGCCAGCAGCGCCTTGCCCAGCGCGGTCGCGTGCGCGGGCAGCGTGCGCCCGACGCGGGAGACGAGGTGGGTGGAGCGCTGCGACTCGCGCGTCTCCAGGTAGACGACCTCGGTGCCGTTGCGGCGCGCGAAGTGCGCGGTGAAGCCGGTCTTCTCCCGGATCCGTTCCAGCGCTTCGGTGGCGAACGGGACCACGGCGTCGCGGTCCAGGTACGCCGTGCCGCAGATCAGCGCGCGGACGCCGAGGCGGTAGCGGGCGGTGTTGGCGTCCGCCTCCAGCCAGCCGGCCTCCAGCAACGTCCGCAGCAGGCCGTGCAGCGACGAACGCGGGAAGCCGGTGCGCGCGTGCAGGTCCGACAGGGACAGCCAGACGTCGTTCGCCGCGAACGTCTCGATGAGGTCGACGGCCCGGCGCGCGGATTTGACGCCCGAGGTCTCGACGGGAACCCCGTCGGGCGCCGCCGGGTTGTCCACCTTCTGCGGCATTTGTGCGCCTCCGTCCGGCCGTTGACTTGTGACTCCGGCCATATTAGCGTCCCGAACAACGTTCTTATGGATGAACATAATCACTATAACAGACTCCGTTCATGGATGTGAATATCTCGTTCGAGACCGCATCACCGTGGACGCGGAAAGGAGCCTGCGGTGCACGCACTCGACTGGGCGATGGTCTGCGCGTACTTCGCGCTGATGATCGTGATCGGCTGGTGGTCGCACAAGAGAGTCAGCGACGTGAAGGACTTCTTCACGGCCGGTGGCAAGATGCCGTGGTGGCTGGCGGGCATCTCGCACCACATGTCCGGCTACAGCGCCGTGCTCTTCGTCGCGTACGCGGGCGTCGCGTACACCACCGGCGTCACCGTGTACTTCTGGGGCTTCGCGAGCATCGGCATCGGCGTGGGCATCGGCAGCTGGCTGTTCGCCGCCCGCTGGAACCGGTTGCGCTCGAAGCTCGGCGTCGCCTCGCCGCTGGAGTACCTGGCCAAGCGGTACAACGTGCCGACGCAGCAGGCGCTGGCCTGGAGCGGCAGCCTGCTGAAGATCTTCGACATCGCCGCCAAGTGGTTCGCCGTCGCGACGCTGCTGCACGTCTTCGCCGGGCTGGACTACAACCTCGGCATCCTCATCACCGGCGCGGTCACCCTGGTCTACTGCACCATCGGCGGCCTGTGGGCCGACGCGCTCACCGACTTCGGCCAGTTCGTCATCCAGGCCATCGCCGCGATCGTGATGATCGTCGTGGTGCTGGGCAAGCTGGGCGGGATCTCCGCGCTCTGGACGATGTGGGACAAGCTGCCCGAAAGCCACGTCGACCCGGTGACGTCCAAGTACACCACCATCTTCCTGCTCGTCTACGTGCTGGTGAAGACGCTGGAGTACAACGGAGGCATGTGGAACCTGGCGCAGCGGTACATGGCCGCGCCCACCACCCAGGCGGCCAGGCGCGGCGCACGGCTTTCGTCGGCGCTGTACCTGGTGTGGCCGCTGGTGCTGATGTTCCCGATGTTCGCGGCGCCGCTGCTCATCCCCGGCGTCAAGGACCCGACACAGTCCTACGCGATCATGACGACGACGTTCCTGCCGCCGGGCCTGGTCGGCCTGGTGCTGGCCGGCATCTTCTCGCACACGATGGCGATGGTTTCCTCCGACGCCAACGCGATCTCCGCGGTGATCACCCGCGACATGATCCCGGCGATGTTCCGCCGGACGCGGCAGTGGACCGACGTCCAGGGGCTCAAGGCGGCGCGGATCACCACGGTGATCTTCGTCGCGCTGACGATGGTCGTGGCGACGCAGGCGCAGAACCTCGGTGGGGTGCTGCAGATCGTCGTCAACTGGGTCGCCGCGCTGATGGGCCCGATCTCGATCCCGCTGCTGCTGGGCATGCTGCCGTGGTTCCGCAAGTGCGGCCCGCGCGCGGCGCTGGTCTCCTGGGCGGGCGGCCTGATCGACTACGCGCTCTGCTACTACGTCTTCAACGCGAACCAGACGGTGCTGATCGCGACGCCGATCCTGGTCTCGCTCGCCCTGTACGCCGGTCTCGGCCTGCTCGCTCCCGAGCGCAGCGCGGCCGCCGATGAGATCGTCGACACCGTGAACGCCGACGACGACGTCGATCGCACGAAGGAAGGCACAACCGTGCCGGCCTGACGTCGGCCACCCCCGGCCGAAACCGAAATAAGGACGAGAGAGCAGAAACTGATGGCACAGACCGAGATCGAGCTGGACGGCCTGCTGGCGTTCCCCCTCACCCCGTTCACCGAGGACCTCGAGGTCAACCTCGACGCGCTCGCGGAGAACGTGGAGAGCCACATCGCGGCCGGCGCCGGTGCGCTGTTCGTCGCGTGCGGCACCGGCGAGTTCAGCTCGCTCTCGCCCGCCGAGCAGGCCTCGGTGCTCACCCGGTCCCGTGAGGTGGCCGCCGGCCGCGTGCCGGTCTGGGTGGGCGCCGGGGGCGGCGCGGCGTCGGCGCGGGCCGGCATCGCGGCGGCCCAGGCCGGCGGCGCCGACGGTGTCCTGCTGCTGCCGCCGTACCTCGTTTCCGGGCCCCAGGCGGGGCTGGTCGACTTCGTCCGCTACGCCGTCGGCAACTCGTCGGTGCCGGTGATCGTCTACCACCGCGGTACCGGCGTGTTCACCGCGCCGGCCGCGGCTTCGCTGCTCGACATTCCCTCGATCGTGGGCCTGAAGGACGGCTACGGCGACGTCGAGGTGATGACCCGGATCGTCACCACCATCCGCGCGCTGGACACCGAGCGCTCGCGGAACTTCCTGTTCTTCAACGGCTTGCCGACGGCGGAGGTGTCGGCCAAGGCGTACGCCGCGATCGGCGTGGCCCGCTACTCCTCGGCGGTGCACTGCTTCGCGCCGGAGATCGCCCACCGCTTCCACCGCGCGCTCGGCGAAGGCGACACGCGCGTGATGGACGCCCTGCTGACCGGCTTCTACCTGCCGCTGGTGGCGCTCCGGGACGAGACGCCCGGCTTCGCCGTCTCGCTGGTCAAGGCCGCTGCGCGCCTGCGCGGCGACAAGGTCGGCCCGGTCCGGCCGCCGCTGGTCGAGCCGACACCGGAGCAGATCCGCCGGCTCGAGAAGGTCGTGGAGGACGGCTTCGTCACGCTCAAGGGCCTCGGCTGATGCGGATCCTCGACGTGGTGCTGACCCCGGTCGCGTTCGCCGATCCGCCGCTGCTCAACGTGATGGGCGTGCACGAGCCGTTCGCGCTGCGCAGCGTCGTCCAGGTCCAGTGCGAGGACGGGATCGTCGGGCTCGGCGAGTCCTACGGCGACGATGCGTTCCTCGGCGAGGTCCGCAAGGTGCTGCCGCGGCTGCGCGGCCACGACGTGTTCGACCTGCCCGGCCTGCACCGGCTGGTCGCGGAGGCGCTTTCGGGCACCGTGCTGACCGACGCGCACGGGCTGATCGGCGGGTTCTCCATCCGCAAGACCGTGGCCAGTGTGTACTCGCTGTTCGAGGTGGCCTGCCTGGACGCGCAGGGGCACTACCTCGGCCGTCCGGTGACCGACCTGCTCGGCGGGAAGGCGCGCGACGCCGTCGAGTTCTCCGCCTACCTGTTCTACAAGTACGGCAAGCACGTCGACGGCCGCGAAGACTCCTGGGGCGAGATCACCACGCCGGAAACCCTGGTGGGCTCGGCGAAACGGATGATCGACGAGTACGGCTTCCGCTCGATCAAGCTCAAGGGCGGGGTTTACGAGCCCGCCCAGGAGGTCGACGGGATCCGGGCGCTGGCCGAGGCGTTTCCCGGGCACCCGCTGCGGATCGACCCGAACGGCGCGTGGACGGTCGAAACCGGTCAGCGCGTCGCCGCCGAGCTCGACGGGGTCCTCGAGTACCTCGAAGACCCGACGCCGGGCATCGAAGGCATGGCGCGGGTGGCCGAACGGGCGTCGATGCCGCTGGCCACCAACATGTGCGTGGTCGACTTCGGTGACATCGAGCCGGGCTTCCGGGCCCGGGCCATCGGCGTGCTGCTGTCGGACCACCACTTCTGGGGCGGCCTGCGGGCGACCCAGTCGTTGTCGGTGACGTGCGAGAGCTTCGGCGTCGGCCTGTCGATGCACTCCAACAGCCACCTCGGGATCAGCCTGGCCGCGATGGTGCAGGTCGCCGCGGCGACACCGCACCTGACCTACGCCTGCGACACGCACTGGCCGTGGAAGGTCGAGGACGTCATCGAGCCGGGGGTGCTGGAGTTCCGCGAGGGCGCCGTCGCGGTGCCGGCGACCCCGGGGCTCGGGATCACCCTCGACGAAGACGCGCTGGCGAAGCTGCACGAGAACTACGTCCGATGTGGACTGACGAAGCGGGACGACGTGACGTACATGCGGAACTTCGTCCAGGGATTCGAGCCGAACACAACGAGGTGGTGAGCCGGTGAAGGTGACGGGATACGCCTATCCCTGGGACGTCCTGGAGGACGGGTTCGTTTCGCGCGCCCGGGCGCTCGGCGTCGACGAGGTGGCCGTGGCGCTGTCGTACCACAGCGCCCGGGCGGCGACCCCGTGGTCGGCGTCGCGGGCGGCCGTGGTCGCGCGGCACGCCGCGTCCTACCGGCCGGTGCGGCCGGAGGCGTGGGGCGCGCTGCGACCGTCCACACCGGACTGGGTGGCCGCGGAGGACTCGGGTGGCGACGCCGTGCGGCTGCTCAACGAGGCCGGGATCCCGGCGGCCGCCTGGATCGTCCTGACCCACAACTCCCAGCTCGGCTACGAGCACCCGGACGTCGTCGTGCGCAACTGCTTCGGCGAGGCCTACCCCTGGGCGCTGTGCCCTTCGCAGCCCGCGGTGCGCGAATACGCCGCGAAGCTGACCGCGGAAGCCGTCGCCGGGCTGGATCTGGCGTCGGTGATCCTCGAAGCCTGCGGCCCGCTCGGCGCGGTGCACCAGCACCAGCACGAGAAGACCGACGGCGTCTGGGCACCCGCGGTGGCCCGGCTGCTGTCGATTTGCTGCTGCGACGCCTGTGCCGGGGGCTGGGACCTCGACGCCGGTGCCGTCCGGGCCCAGCTGGCCAACGAGGTCCGGCGGCTGATCGCCACCGGCGACCTGAGCCTGACCACCGACGGCCTGCCGCCGGAGGTGACCCAGCTGCTGCTGCGGGTGCGGCAGCGGGCCACCGACGAACTGCGGTCCGCCGTTTTGGCCACGCTGCCGCCGGGAATCCGGATCGTGCTGCACGGCGCCCTCGACCCGTGGGTCACCGGCGCGCTGCCCGGGCTGACCCCGTCCGCGCCCGACGACGTCGACGCGGTCGTATTGTTCGGGTGGGCACCCGCCACCGGGGCCGAGGCCGTCGCGGCGGCCCGGGAGGCCCTGCCCGAACGGGTGGCGATCGCCAGCTACATCACCGCGGTCGCCGCCACGCCGGTGCCCGACATCGCCGCGTACGTCGGCGAGCTGGCCAAGGCGGGCGCCGCGGAGCTGCACCTGTACCACCTCGGACTGGCCGGTCCGGGTCGCTGGCCCGACCTGGAAACGGCCACCGCCGCCGCCCATGAGAACTGAGGAGCTGTCCCCGAAATGAGCCAGGCCACCGACGCCGCCACGCTCGAGAAGATCCTGGCGGGAGCCGCCGAAGCCGCCCGCCCCGCCGCCGAGGCCACCCCGGCCGAACGCGCCCGCTGGCTGACCGCGGTCGCCGACGCCCTCGACGCCGCCGCGGGCGAACTGGTCCCGCTGGCGCACGCCGAGGCACACCTGCCCGAGACGCCGCGGCTGGCCGGCGAGCTGAAGCGCACGACGTTCCAGCTGCGCCTGTTCGCCGAGGTGCTCACCGACGGCGAGTACCTCGGCGCCACCGTCGACCACGCCGACCCGGACTGGCCGATGGGCCCGCGCCCGGACATCCGCCGCGTCAAGACCGCGATCGGCCCGGTGCTGGTCTTCGCGGCCAGCAACTTCCCGTTCGCGTTCAGCGTCGCCGGCGGCGACACCGCGTCCGCGCTGGCCGCGGGCTGCCCGGTGATCCTCAAGGCCCACCCCGGGCACCCGGAGCTGTCCGCGCAGACCGGCTCCGTCGTGCGGGAGGCGCTGATCGAGGCGGGCGCTCCCGCCGGGCTGTTCAACGTGATCTTCGGGCAGGAGGAAGGCGTCACGGCGCTGAAGGACCCGCGCATCGCGGCGGCGTCGTTCACCGGCTCGATCCCGGGCGGCCGCGCGCTGTTCGACATCGCGAACGCCCGGCCGCGGCCGATCCCGTTCTACGGCGAACTCGGCAGCGTCAACCCGGTCGTGGTCACCGAGGCCGCGATCGCCGCGCGTGGGGAAGCCGTCGCCAAGGGCTACGCCGGGTCGTTCGGCATGGGCGCCGGCCAGTTCTGCACCAAACCGGGTCTGCTGTTCCTGCCGGAGGACCACGGCCTGACCGAGGCGCTGCGCTCGGCGTTGTCGGGGGTACCCGCCCAGCCGATGCTCAACGACCGCATCGCGAGCGGGTACACGACGCAGCTCGACAAGCTGCGCAAGGTGCCGGGCGTCGACGTCGTCACCGAGTCGCCGTCGGAGTCACCCGCGTTCACACCGACACTGCTGTCCACCAGCGGCAAGCAGTTCCTCGAGGGCGGCGCCACCGTGCACGAGGAGTGCTTCGGGCCGGCGTCGCTGATCGTCACCTACGCCGACCAGGCCGAACTGCTGCGCCTGCTCGACGTCATCGAACCGGGGCTCACCGCCACGATCCACGGCGAGGAGTCCGACGCGGACTGGATCCGGCCGGTGCTGCCGGCACTGGCCCGCATCGCCGGCCGGCTGCTGTGGAACGACTGGCCCACCGGCGTCACGGTGAGCTGGGCCCAGCAGCACGGCGGCCCGTACCCGGCCACCACGGCCCCGACGACGACGTCCGTCGGCACCGCGGCGATCGAGCGGTTCCTGCGCCCGATCGCCTGGCAGGGCTTCCCGGACGCCCTGCTGCCCGAATCCCTGCAGGAGGCCAATCCCTGGCAGCTGCCCCGCCGCACCGACGGCACCCGCTGACCCGCTGATCCCGTCGTGAGTGGTAATTCGGGTTAGAACCCGAATTACCACTCACGACCAGCCGCGGCAGACCGCTCACCCGCGGCCTGTTTCGCTCACCTCTTCCGCCGCCACAACCGAATTCCCGTTAGCCCATTCCCGCAAGCCAAGGATGTCTTGATCCTGGGAGGCGTTGTCATGCCCGTGAACCGGAGAAATGCCCTGCGCGGCAGCGCGCTGGCGGCCGCTTCCACCGTTCTCCTGACCCGCCCGGCCTTCGCCGCCGGAGCGGGGACCGCCACCACGGCGACTCCCGCGGCGAGCCCGGTGCCCGCCGCGACCGCGCCGATCGTCGCCGCCTACCGGCAGCTGCAGACCGGCATCAACCGGCCGTCGCCGGAACGCACCGAAGCACTGGCCAACCTGGGCCGCGTCGCCAAGGCCTACTACGCGAGCCTATCGGTGGCCGGCGGGGGCGCTCCACTGTGGACGGACCTGCCGCTCGGCCCGGGCAGCGACTACACGACGTCGATGTACGCGCGGCTGCGCGCGATCGCCGTCGACTGGGGCACCCCGGGTGGTGTGCTGTCCGGCGACCCGGTCGTGCTCGACCGCGTCAAGGCGGCGCTCGAACTGATCCACGCCAGCCAGTACAACGAGAACGTCGGCGAGATCGGCAACTGGTACACCTACGAGATCGGCATCCCGTACTACCTGCTGCACACGCTGTCGGTGGTCGCCGATCAGCTCACCGCGGATCAGCTGGCCCGCTACCTGGCGCCGGTCAAGCGGTTCGTCGGCAACCCGAACCTGCGCGCGAACAACGCGTCGGTGGTCGAAACCGGCGCCAACCGCGCGGACAAGGCGCTCATTTCGATCGTGTCGGGCGCGCTGCTCGGCGACACGGCGTGGATCAGGACCGGCATCGACGCGCTCACCGACGTGGCAGGCGGCGGTGCGGCGAGCGTCGTCGCGAAGCTGGACCGCGCGGCGGGCGACGGTTTCCACGTCGACGGCTCGTTCATCCAGCACGACACCATCCCGTACCCCGGGCACTACGGCATCGTGCTGCTGACCGCGCTCGCCGGCGCCATCCACGTCACGCAGGGCACCGCGTACGCGCTTCCGCAGGCGCTGAAGGACAAGATCTACGCGCTGGTCGCGGACAGCTACGCGCCGTTCGTCTACGCGGGTGCGCTGATGGAGCCGGTGCGCGGGCGGATGCTGTCGCGGCAGGGGGAGACCGGCCACGACATCGGCCACCAGCTCACCGTCGCGACGCTGGTCCTGGCGCGAACCGCGGCCGGCAAGACGAAGACGGACCTGAACGCCTTGGCGGCGAAGTGGATCAAGGAAGGCACCTACGCGCCGTTCCTGAAGATCCCGGACCCGGAGCGGTTCGCGCCCGGCCCGGACCTGGTGGCGACGCCGGGCCTCGAGTTCGCGCAGGACATGCTGGTGTCGGGGGCGCGCCCGGCGCGGGTGGTGGCGACGCACCGGATCTTCGGCCAGCAGGACCGGATGGTGCACGTCACCGAGGACTGGTCGGCTTCGCTGGGGGTCAGCTCGACGCGGATTTCGCGCTACGAAGCCATCAACGGCCAGAACCTGAAGGGCTACCACGTCGGCGACGGCGTGCTCTACACGTTCCTGCCGAACGCCAAGGGGCACTACACCGACGCCTACTGGCCGACGGTGGACCCGCTGCTGCTGCCCGGCACGACCGAAAACGACGGCCCGGCCGACCCGAAGTTCGGCGGGGTGCCGGTGGGCCCGAACGCCCACACCGGCGGCGTCCGCTGGGACGCGCGGCACGGCGCCTACGCCTTCGACTTCAAGTCCTGGGACGGGTCGCTGGTCGCGAAGAAGTCGTGGTTCTTCACCCCGGCGGGGATCGTCTGCCTCGGCGCCGGGATCACCAGCACGTCCGGGTACGCGGTGCGCACGACGATCGAGAACCGCAACCTCGGCGAGGGCGGCCGCGGGGCGCTCCTCGCGGACGGCCGGCGCGTGCCGACCGACCTCGGCAAGGTTTCCGCGCTGCGCAGGCCGGGCTGGGTGCACCTGGAGAACGTCGGCGGGTACGTGCTCATCGACGACGCCTCGGTGACGGCGTTGCGCGAAGACCGGACGGGCGCGTGGCGCGACATCGACACCGGCGCCAACACCAAGGGCACCACGACGCCGAACACCCGCCGGTACCAGAAGCTGGTCCTGGAACACGGCGTGCGGCCGACGGACGCGAAGTACGCGTACGCGGTGCTGCCGGGCGCTTCGGTGCTCGGCACGCTCACGGCGTCCTGGGCGTGGCGGGTCCTGGCGAACACCCCGGTGGTGCAGGCGATCCGGCTGGCCGACGACACGCTGCTGGCGAACTTCTTCGCCGCCGGATCGGTCGACGGCGTGCGGGTGTCCGGCCCGGCGTCGGTCGCGATCGGGTGGTGCGGGTTCCGGACCCAGCTGGCGGTGTCGGATCCGACGCAGCTGCAGGACAGCGTCACGGTGACGGTGCGCGGCCGGTCCGTGGAGGTGCCGCTGAAGGGCACTTTCGGTGCGACGCAGGTCGTTTTGGTGTGAACAGACCTCCCCGCCGGGCCGGTGCCCCGACCCGGTCCGGCGGGGGCCTCACCTCGGTGGGCAAGGCGGGCCGCGGGGGTGGAACTTCTCAGCTTGCGTGTTCGCGCAGCAGCCTGCGGACCGCGTTCCGGTCGCCCTCGATCGTCACCCTGCTGCCGGCGATGGCCTTCTCGAGGTGGGAAGGCTGCTCGAGCAGGGCGTTCAGCGTCGGGGGATCGGTCCGGATCGTGGCGTCCGGGGCGTCGGGCTCGCCCGGCTCGATCGTCAGGCGGCCCGGCTCGGTGCGGACCGTCCACACGCGAGCGTCCAGTTCGACGCGGTAGCACGCGGTGCCGCGCGGGCGGGCGGACCCGCGGAGGAACAGCAGCACGGAGGTGACGCCGAGTGACGCGGGCTGGGGAAGCGGGACTCGCGCGCCCCACGCGCCCAGCGCCAGCACGACCGGCTCCAGTTCGCGGCCCCAGCCGGTGAGCTCGTAGACCGTCGAGGCGGCCGGGAGCGGCAGCTGCCGGCGCGTCACGACGCCGCGGCCCTCGAGCTCGCGGAGCCGGTCGGTGACCAGGTTCGAGCTGGCGCCGGGGAGCGCGCGGCGGACGTCGGAGAACCGCTGCGGCCCGAGAAGCAGCTCGCGCACCACGAGCAGGGCCCAGCGTTCCCCGACGACGTCCAGGGCGCGGGCGATCGTGCAGGCGTCCCCGTAGCTGCGGCTCGTCGGCATGATTTCAATGTACAACGTAGTGGTTGTTTTTAACAACTGGACGAGCGTACGGTCGGTCGGGTCCGGATATCGACGGGAAGGAACGGTCATGGGTCGGCCAGTCGTGCACTTCGAGATCATCGGTACCGACCCCGAGCGGCTGCACGGGTACTACGGCGAGCTGTTCGGCTGGGAGTTCGACACATCCGGGCCGGTGTCGGACCAGGTGTCGGAACCGGGCAGCTACGGGTTCGTGGAGACCGACGGCATCCCGGGCGGCGTCGGCGGCGGCGCGGCCCATGAGAGTCACGTGGTGTTCTACGTGGGCGTCCCGGACGTCGCGGCGGCGCTGGCGGAGGCCGAACGCCTCGGCGGCACCCGCAGCATGGGCCCGGACCGCGCCCCGGGGCGGGATCTGGTGGTTGCCCACTTCACCGATCCCGAGGGCAACCTCATCGGTCTCGCGGGCCCGGCCTGACGCGACGCTCACGCAACCGGCCGCTTGCGGCTGTCGACAAAACGCAGCCGGGCCCCGGAACCGTGCGGTTTCGGGGCCCAGCGATGTCTTGTCCCGGTCAGCCTTGGCGGGCCTTCGAGCGCGGGTTGTGCTTGTTGATCACCAGCACCTTCGTCCCCCGGCGGATGACCTGGGCGCCCGGCTGGCGGGCGAGCGAGCGGAGTGAGCTGCGGACCTTCATGGCGAGCCGTCCTTCCTGCGGGAGCCCTCCCGCATCCCGCACAACCGCCACGCGGTCGGTTTCATTCCGCAACTCAGCTGCTCTCGCGAGCGACCCAGGCCTGCAGGTCGTCGCCGCGGATGGCGGCCGCCATCAGGTCCGGGAACTGGTCCGGCGTGCAGGCGAAGGCCGGGATGCCCAGCTCGGCCAGTGCCGCCGCGTTCTCGTGGTCGTACGACGGTGCGCCCGAGTCCGACAGCGCCAGCAGCGTGACCACCTGGACGCCCGCGCCGGCCAGCTCGGCGATCCGGTGCAGCAGCTCCTCCTCGTTGCCGCCCTCGTAAAGGTCGCTGATCAGCACCAGCAGCGTCCGCTCGGGACGTTCGACCAGGCCCTGGCAGTACGCGATCGCCCGGTTGATGTCGGTGCCGCCGCCCAGCTGGGTGCCGAACAGGACGTCGACCGGGTCGGCGAGGTGCTCGGTGAGGTCCGCGATCTCGGTGTCGAACGCCACGAACGACGTCTTCAGCGCCCGCATCGACGCCAGGACCGCCCCGAACAACCCGGAGTACACCACCGACTCCGCCATCGAGCCCGACTGGTCGACGGCCAGGATCACGTCCCGCTCCACCGCCTGCCGGCGCCGGCCGTACCCGATCAGCTTCTCCGGCACGATCGTGCGCAGCTCGGGGGAGTAGTGCTTGAGGTTCGCGTGGATCGTGCGCGCCCAGTCGACGTCGCCGGGGCGCGGCCGGTGCGTGCGCGACGCCTTGTCGAGCGCGCCCCGGATCGCCGCGCGGGTGCGTTCGGCGAGCCGCTCCTCCAGCTCGGTGACGACCTTGCGGACGACCTCGCGCGCGGTCTCCTTGGTCTCCTCGGGCAGCACGCCGTTCAGCGAAAGCAGGGTGCCGACCAGGTGCACGTCCGGCTCGACCGCCGACAGCAGCTCCTTTTCCAGCAGCATCCGGGTGAGCCCGAGCCGGTCGACCGCGTCCCGCTGCATGACCTGCACGACGGTGCTGGGGAAGTACCGCCGGATGTCGCCCAGCCAGCGCGCGACCCGCGGCGCCGACGCACCGAGGCCCGCGCCGCGCGGCCCGCCGGTGGCGTCCTCGTCCGGCTTGTCGTAGAGGGCCGCCAGCACCGAGTCGACCCCACTGTCCTCATCGGACAGACGGACATCGGCCAGTCCCGAACCTGGGGCCGCCCCTTCGCCGCCCAGTACCAGCCGCCAGCGCCGGGTGCGTTCGCCGGATGTGTTCATCGCCGCCTCCGCGGGAGGGAATGCGTCGGTGGTGCTCATGCCCCCACCCCCAGCAGGGTCGCCAGGACGGGCAGCACGCGCCCGGCCCGGTCCTCGTCCAGTTCGTCGGCCACCGGCACCGCGCGAGCCGTGCCGGTGAGCCCGGCCGCGCGGTGGCCGATCGCCCGCTTTTCGGGCCCGCTGAACGCGCCGAAAGTGCGGCGCAGCAACGGGAGCACCTCGGTGAAGACGTCGGCGGGGATCGCTGCCAGCCAGGCGTCGATCACCCGCAGCAGGCCTTCGTCGTGCACCAGCAGCAGCGCCCCGCCGTCGAAGAAGCCCTCGACGTACGCCGCGCCCGCCGACGGTACGACGCCCGGGGTGAGCGCCCGGCCCAGCCGCAGTTCGATGTCGAGCGCGTCGAGCAGCCCGGCGTTGTGCAGGATCCGGGTGAGCCGGCCCGCCAGCAGCGGCGGCAGCGACGGCCGTTCGGCCAGCCGGGCCAGCGCCGCCAGCCAGCGCTCCTTCGCGTCGTCGCCCAGCAGCGATGTCGCATCGTGCACTCCGTCGACCAGCGTGGCCAGCCGGGCCGCGGCGTCGTCGTCGATGCCGTGGGCCGCGGGCGGCAGCCCGGCGCAGATCCGGTCCAGCATCCGGTCGGCGACCGCCCGCAGCGCGCCGGTGTCGGTGCCGCGGACGTTGCCGTACCGGGTCGCCCTGGCCAGCGCGGGCAGGGCCGCCATCAGCCGGGCGACGTCCGCGTCCGCCGCCGCCCGGGCGTCGAGCGCCGCGAGCGCTTCGGGCAGCGCCTCCGGCAGGTCGGCGAGCAGGCAGTCCTCGACGGCCGTGGTGACCTCGTCCAGCGGTGGCGTGCCTTCGACGGTGCCGCGCACCGCGGCGGTGGCCGCCGACGGCACGGTGGTGCCGTGGACCGCGGCCGCGACCAGGTCGACCTCGAACGACGGTTCCCAGCACAGCGCCCAGGTTTCGCGGAACGTGCCCATGTTCCGCCGTGCCGACGCCTCCCGGCTGCCCCACTCGATGTCGAGGATCCGCAGCCGGTGCAGCAGCTTCGAGCGCTCGAGCCCGCCCGGCGTCCGCAGGTCGAGGTCGAGCTCCTTGACGACCGGGTCCTTCTTGAGCCGGAGGCGTTTCGCGGTCGCGGTCAGGTCCGCGGCCAGCGGCGGCTGCGGGACGCGGTCGGGGACCTCGCCGAGCCGTTCGCCGACCACCAGCCGCCGCATGACCAGCTCGACCTGCACCTCGTCGCCGCCGCACAGCACGGACCGGGTGGCCTCGGTGACCTCGGCGAGCCCGGCCGACGACCGGCCCCGCAGCGTCGCGAGGGTTTCGGCGAGCCGGACCGCCTCGATGACGTGCGCGGTCGAGACGGGCAGGTCCTCCTCCCGCAGCACCGCCGCGACGCCGGCCAGCCAGCGCGTGGTGACGTCTTCGGCCGTGGTGAAGAGGTGGTGGTACCAGCCCGGCGACCGCACCCCCGCGCCGTAGCCGCTGGCCGTGGCGAGCCGCCCGTGCGTCCACGGCACCCAGGTGCACGCGACCTTCCGCCTCGGAAGTCCTTTGAGGACGGCCTGGTCGTGCGACGCCGGCGGCAGCGGATCGGCCAGCGCCGGCACGTGCCAGGCGCCGCAGACGACGGCGATGTTGGCGAAGCCCTCCTTGCGGGTGCGGCGCAGCACCGACCGCATGTAGGCCTCACGCCGCGCTTCGTGGCCCCGCGGTGGTTCTTCGTCCTCCCGCAACGCGGTCATCGCCTCGGCGATCACCTCGAACGGGCTCTCGCCGCCGCGTCGTGACTCGACGACGTCGTCCCACCAGCGTTCCGGGTCGTCGTAACCGCCGGCCGAGGCCAGGGCGGCCAGCGGGTCACCGGGTGGCCCGGTGTGTTCGTCCGGCCCGGCGGCGAAGGTGTGCGCGGCCGGGAGGTCGCAGAACCGCACCGGGACGCCGGCCTCACGGGCGTAGGTGAGCGCCTGCCACTCCGGGCTGAAGACGGCGAACGGCCAGAACGCGGCGCGCGAGACGTCGTCGGTCGCGTAGGCCAGCAGCGCGACCGGCGGCGCCATGGCCGGATCTTCGGTGAGTTCGACCAGGGCGTCGGCTTCGGGCGGACCTTCGATGAGGACGACGTCGGGTTCGACTTCGGCGAGCCGCGTCGCCACGGCCCGGGCGGACCCCGGGCCGTGGTGGCGGATGCCGAGCAGGTGCGTCGAGGTCAAGAGATCTCCTGACCGGCCCGGTAGAAGTCGGCCCAGCCGTCGCGTTCGCGAACCACGGTTTCCAGGTACTCGATCCAGATGGCGCGGTCGGCCACCGGATCCTTGACGACGGCGCCGTGGATGCCCGCCGCGACGTCGTGCGGGCGCAGCACGCCGTCGCCGAAGTGGGCCGCCAGGGCGAGACCGCCGGTGAGCACGCTGATCGCCTCCGCGGTGGACAGCGTGCCGGATGGCGACTTCACCGCCGTGCGGCCGTCTTCGGTGCGGCCCGAGCGCAGCTCGCGGAACACCGTGACCACGCGGCGGATCTCGGCCAGCTCGGCGGCTTCCACGGGCAGCCGCAGCGAGGTGCCCAGCTCGGCGACCCGCCTGCTGACGATCTCGACCTCCGCCTCGGCACTGTCCGGCAGCGGCAGCACCACCGTGTTGAACCGCCGCCGCAGCGCGCTGGACAGCTCGTTGACACCCTTGTCGCGGTTGTTCGCCGTCGCGATCAGGTTGAAGCCCGGCCGCGCCTGCACCTCGGTGCCCAGCTCCGGGATCGGCAGCGTCTTCTCGGAGAGGATCGTGATCAGCGAGTCCTGGACGTCCGCCGGGATGCGCGTCAGCTCCTCCAGCCGGGCCAGCTTGCCGTCCCGCATCGCGCGCAGCACCGGGCTTTCGACGAGCGCGGCGGCGCTCGGGCCTTCGGCGATCAGCCGGGCGTAGTTCCAGCCGTAGCGGATCGACTCCTCGGAGGTGCCCGCGGTGCCCTGCGCCAGCAGCGTCGAATCCCCGCTGATGGCGGCGGACAGGTGCTCCGACACCCACGTCTTCGCCGTGCCGGGCACGCCGAGCAGCAGCAGCGCGCGGTCGGTCGCGAGGGTCGCGACGGCGACCTCGATCAGCCGCCGCGGGCCGACGTACTTCGGGGTGATCACGGTGCCGTCCGGCAGGGTGCCGCCGAGCAGGTACTCGACGACGGCCCACGGCGAAAGGTTCCAGTTCGGTGGCTTGTCCCGGTCGTCGGCGGCGGCCAGCGCGGCCAGTTCGGCGGCGTGCTGCTGTTCGGCGTGCGGCCGGAGGACGGTGGCGGGGGCGGTCATGCGAGCTCCTCGTACATTTCGCGGCGGAAGTTCAACGTCTCGGTGAGCGCCCGGCGCCACGGCCCGGCGTCCAGGGTCAGGCGGGTGGTGGCCAGCGGGTGGCGCAGGCAGCCGTGGGGGACCGCGCGGGCGATCACGACGGCGGCGTGCGAGACCAGGCGGTGGTCGTCCTGGCGGGCGATCCAGTCGAGCAGCGCGGTGCCGAGCTGCTTCGTCCACGGCCGGGGCAGCTCGTGCACCAGCCGGGCGAACGATTCGGTGGGCAGCCGGCTCACCAGGTGCCCGATGGTGGCGGCCTGGCTCGCCGGGCTCAGCACGCCGAGCAGCGGCGGGGTGGTGCGCCCGCCCGGGTCCGCGCCGATCAGCGCCTGCGCCCAGGTTTCGTCGCGCTGGCGCAGAGCGGCGACGGCCCAGGACTCGCGCAGCACACCGGCCGGGCAGCCTTCGACGGTCATCCGCGCGACCTCGGCCGGCGGCCCGAACTCGGCCCAGAAGGACAGGGGAACGGCCGCGACGAGCGTGCGCAGCCGGACCGTGCCGTCGCCGCGTTCGCCCTGGGGCAGGGACACTTCCAGCACGCGGCCCCGGCGGCGGAGCAGGGGACGCAGCCGGTCGGCCATGCCCTGCCCGTAACGCGTGCCCGGCAGCCGGCCGAGCAGCTCGGCGGCCTGTTCGCGGACGGCGGCGGCGCGGTCGGTCAGTGCGGCTTCGAGGAAGGCTTCGTCGCCGGCCCGGAGGCGCCCGGAGAGCACGCCGAGGAAGTCCGCCCGGACGTCGGCGGGTTCGCTCTTCCACGACGCGGCCAGGGCTTCCCGGGCGGTGTCCGGATCTTCGGCGAGCTTCGCCGCGAGCCAGCGGCGGCGCTGGGCGAGGCTGCCGTACTGCCAGACGTCACCGGACTCTTCGGCGGGTGCAGCGAGAAACGCCCAGTCCGGGTTTCGCTGCCCGAGCCACGCCCCGATCGGCCCGGCGACGGCGACCAGCGGCCCCCGCAGGGCGGCCTTGGTGCGGGCGGCCTCGGCCAGCAGCGGCAGGGCTTCCGGCGGGACCCGGTAGTCCGTGCCCGCGACGATGCCGAGCCATTCCAGCAGCAGGTCGGGATGGCTGGCGGCGAGCAGCCGGCCCAGCCGTTCCCGCGCGAGCGGCGGCACGAACGGCCGCTCGTCGGGGGCGGCCGGGGGCAGCGGCCGGACGTCGTGCAGCGGCTGCCGCCCGGCTCGCCGGTAGGCGGTGAGCACGGCCGCGGCGGAGAGCAGCCGGTCCGCGGGGTCGGTGCGGTCCGCGATCAGCTGCCGGACGGCCGGCGGCTGGGCGGCCGGGTCGAGGGTGCGCCGCCGGGTGCCGAGCAGGGCGGTGCCGACGAGGTCTTCCCAGGCTTTCACGGCTTCACCGCCTTTCGGAGTGGCTGGGTTCGCGGGATCGCCGCGTACGTGCGGCGGGGGTTCGGCGGCGCGCCTTCGGGCACGAGCCGCCAGGCCGGCTCCGCAGCGGAGGCCGGGCCCCGCGGCTCGAGCCGGCCGGCGTCCATCCGGTCGACGAGCGGGCTTCGGCGCGGTCGTTCGCTCCGGTGCCGTGGGCTCGCCGCGGTTGCGGTGCCGCGCGGCGCCCAGGAATCCGGGCGGGCCGGGACCGCCCGGCTGACGATGGCCGGCGAGTCCCCGCTGAACCGCATCGGTGCCGCTGCACGCTTCACAGCCGCACCGCCCGATCCTCGTGCCAGCAGGTCAGGGGCCGCAGCCCCGCCCGGCTCCACTCGCCGGCGACCGTCAGCGGACGGCCCGCCGACAGCGCCAGCAACGACCACGGGTACGCGTACGGCACCAGCGGCAGCGCCGTGCCGTCCTTTTCGGACAGACACCAGCCGCCGGCGTGTTCGGCCGGGGTGACACCCGACAGCAGGACGGGCCAGCGTTCCAGCCACGGGTCCGCCGCCATCGCCCGCGCGTACGCCGCCAACGCGTCGCCGATCGAACCGCCGTCGGCCGCCGGTGCCGGGGCGGGGATACCGCGCTCCGCCACGAGGGCCCGCAGCGGTGCCGCGCCCGGGTAGAACGCCAGCTCGGCGGTGAGCAGGTGCCCGGCAGGCAACGACGCGTCGAGAGGGCGGCCCGGCGGCGCGAACGACAGCACCAGTGCGTCCCGGCCCGTGCGGCGGCCGCGCAACCACGTGCGCCGCGTGAGCAGCCGATCGGTTTCCTCGTCCGCCGCACCGGTGATCAGCCACTCGTCGGCGACGCGCTCGCCGTTTTCCAGGACGCGCGCCGTCTCCACCGAAAACCCGAGCCGCGTGCGGACGGTCTCCGCCAGCGCGGGCGGCAGCTCGTCCAGGCGGGTCGCCGCGTCGGCCAGGAGGTACAGCTGGGCAAGCTCGGCGAGCAGTGCCTCCGGCCAGTCGCGGCGACCGACGATCCCGGCCGCCCGGCGCAGGCCGCCGGCCAGCCCGGATGCCTGTGCGTCGACCATCCGCGCCGCGACCGTGCGCAGCTCTTCGCCGCCGTTGCGCTCGAAACCCGCCAACCCGGCGCCGATCCGGTCGGTGAGCCAGACCTTCAGCTCCGCGACACCCCCTTCGACGCGGGCGGCGCGTTCGCCGGCGCGACGGGCCGCTGCCTCCTCGTCCTTCGGTCCCGCCGCCTCCGCGCGTTTCTCCGCCCGCTGCGCGCGGTCGGCGCGTTCGGCCAGCCACGTGTGCACCCACTCCGGTGGCTCCGCCGGGTCGAGCCGGCCGGTCGCCCAGAGCAGCAGCAGTCCCAGCGCGTGCTTGCACGGGAACTTCCGGCTGGGACAGGAACACCGGAACGCGGGCTCGGCGAGCTCGACGCACGTCTGGTACGGCTTCTTGCCGCTGCCTTGGCAGAAGCCCCACACGGCGTCTTCGGACGCGCCCGCGCCCGACCACTTCGCCGGCGTGGCCAGCGCCCGGCCCGCCTTCTCCGAAGCGGGATCCGGCGCGAGCCCGGCCACGCGTTCCGCGGTCCACGGCACCGCCGTCACCACCTGTCCCCCCACTGTGCTCCCTCGCTTTCCGGTACTCGCTGAAGCATGCCAGCACCCACCGACATTTTCCGGAAGCCGAGTATTCTAGTGCTAGAATATGACCGTGTTGACCGACGCGGAATTGACGGTGCTTGGCCTGGTGGCCGAGCGGCCGAGGCACGGCTACGAGCTGGACGAAGTCGTCTCGGAACGCGGCATGCGCGACTGGACCGCGCTCGGCTTCAGCTCGATCTACTACGTGCTGGGCAAACTCCGCGACCGCGGCCTGGTCGCCGAGGTCGCGGGGGAACGCGCGCACCCCAAGGCCAAGAAGACGTTCACGGCCACCGAAGCGGGCCGGAAGGCGTGCGCGGCCGCCGCCGAAGCCGCCATCGCGGAGCTGCGCCCGGTGCACCCCCCGGTGCTCGTCGGCCTGGCGAACAGCCCGGTCGTCCCACCCGAACGGCTCGCGGCGGCGCTGGCCCGGCGCGCGGAAGCGGTCGAGGACCGGCTGGCCGACGTCCGCCGCGCCGCCGCGGCCCAGCCCGGCGCGCCGCCGTTCGTCCGGGCGATCTTCGGCTACTCCATCGCGCAGCTCGAGGCGGAAGCCGGGTGGCTGGAAGGACTGACCTGATGCCCTACGACGTCAAGAAGGACCTCAAGCAGCTCTACGCACCGAAGAACACCGCGTGGGCCCTGGTGGACGTCCCCGGTCAGCAGTTCCTCGCGATCGACGGCCGCGGCAACCCGAACACGGCGGAGAGCTACCGGAAGGCCGTCGAAGCGCTCTACGCCTTCACGTACACGATCAAGATGACGGCGAAGAAACGCGGTGAGGACTTCGTCGTCGGCCCGCTGGAAGGCTTGTGGTGGGCCGAGGACTACGCCGCGTTCACGGTGCGCGCCAAGGATTCCTGGCAGTGGACGATGCTGATCGCCCAGCCGCCGTGGATCGGCGAAGACGCCGTCGAGGACGCCCGGGAAACTTTGCGGCACAAGAAGAAGGTCGACGCGCCGGTCCGGCTGGAGAAGCTGCACGAGGGCCGCTGCGCACAGGCGCTCCACATCGGCTCGTACGACGACGAGGGGCCGCTGCTGGCTCGCCTGCACGACGAATTCCTCGCGCAGCAAGGCGTGAAGCCGACCGGCTTGCACCACGAGGTCTACCTCGGCGACCCGAGACGCGTCGAACCCGCGAAGCTGAAGACCGTGCTGCGGCAGCCGGTCGGCTGAGCTCAGTACTCGCTGGTCGCCGGCCAGGTGTCGTCGTGCAGGAGGCGCTTGAGGATCTTGCCGGTCGCGTTGCGGGGCAGGTCCGGGACGAAGTAGACGTCCCGCGGCACCGCGAACCGGGCCAGCCGGTGGTGGATGTACTGCCGGATGTCCTCCGCGTGCAGCGACGCGCCCCGCCGCGGGACGACGTAGGCCGCCAGGCGCTGGCCCCACTCCGCGTCCGCCACCCCGACCACCGCGGCGTCGTGCACGCCGGGGAGCGCCACCAGCGCCTCCTCGACCGGGCGCGGGAACACGTTCTCACCGCCGGAGACGATCATCTCGTCGGCCCGGCCGGTGACGAACAGCCGGCCCGCCGCGTCGAGGTAGCCGACGTCGCCGCTCGCCATCATGTCCGCCGCGCGGGCCGGGTCGGTCCCGCTCGTGTAGCCCTCGAACAGCATGTCGTTGCCGACGAAGATCTGGCCCTCGCCGCCCGGCGGCACCGGCTTGCGGTCCTCGTCGAGGATCGCCAGCCGCGTGCCGAGCGGGCAACGGCCGGCCGTCGTCGGCGCCGCGCGCAGGTCGGCCGGGTCGGCGATGCTCGCCCAGGACACCTCGGTCGAGCCGTAGAAGTTGTAGAGGACGTCCCCGAAGGTGTCCATGAAGGACGTCACGAACGGCCCGGACATCGCCGAGCCGCTGCTGGCCACGATCCGCAGCGAGGACAGGTCGTAGCGCGCGCGGACCCGCTCGGGCAGGTCCATGATCCGCTGCAGCATGATCGGCACGGCGAACAGCGCGTCGCACTTCTGCTCGGCAATCGTCCGCAGCGTCTCTTCGGCGTCGAACTTCCGGATCAACGCGAGCGACGCCCGCAGGGCCATGCCGATCTGCATCGCGGCGAGGCCCCACGTGTGGAACAGCGGCGCCGCCACCAGCAGCCGGTCGCCGGAGCGCAGCGGGATCCGGTCGAGGATCGCCGCGGCGGTGCCCAGCCCCTTCGGCGTGGGGCGGCGGGCGCCCTTCGGCGTCCCGGTGGTGCCGGAGGTGAGCACGATCAGCCGTCCCGGCCGGTCGACCGGCTTCGGGCGGTCGGCGGGGGCGGCGTGGATCAGCTCGTCGACGGTCGGGTAGCCGGTGTCGGCGTCCGGCCAGGTGCTGATCCGGGCGAAGTCGCCCGGCACGTTCGCGATGGTCTGCGCGAACTCGTCGTCGGCCAGCACGGCGGACGGCTGGTGCTCGGCGAGGACGTCCTTGACCGAAGCCGCGGACAGGCCGGTGTTCAGCAGGATGACGTCGGCGCCGAGCTTGCTGGCGGCGACGAACGACTCGATCATCGCGGAGTGGTTGCGGCACATCAGCGCGATCCGGTCGCGCTCGACGACGCCGAGTTCGCTCAGCGCGTTCGCGAGCCGGTCGCTGCGCTCCTGGACTTGGCGGAAGGTGCGCAGGCTGCGCTCGTCGTGCAGGGCGGGCTCGTCCGGAACGCGGGCCGCGGCGGCCTGGTAGCCGCCCGCGACCGTGGCGCCCCACTGCGCGAGGGAGTTCAGCTGACGCGCCAGCTTGTCCGGCCGCCCGGCGCTGAGCACGCCGGCGCGCAGCAGGATGCTCGTGGTGCGCAGCTTGGAGGCCTTGTTGCCGTCGCTGTCGGCTTCGGGGTCGTGTTCCCCGGACAGGTGCAGGTCGAGGCGCCGGGCGAGGGAGCGGAGGTCCTTCTTGATCGACGACACCAGTTCCAGGTGCGACGGCGGCAGCATCATCCGCACGAACAGCTCGGTCTTGCCGCCGGCCAGCGCTCTCAGTTCCAGCGAGACCCAGGTGCCCTCGTCGGGGACCCCGCACCAGACGACGTGCTCGCCCGGCCGGTACACGACGGCCTGCATCTGCGTCTCCAGCATCGGTCCCCGCGCGGGGACGATCCGGACCATGCCCTTCGGGCCGCGCCCGCGCCCGGCCGGCTCCTGGATCTCGCACCAGCTGATCTCCGGCACGAACCGCGAGTACCACTCCGGCGATCCGACGATCTGCCACACCACGTCCGGCGGGTGCCCGACCACGGCGCTCGCTTCGATCACATCGTCACGCATCGTCTGCCCTCACCGAAGTGTCACCGAACGCACGTTCAGGTCACGGAGGCGTCACATTAGCAGCAAACGGGTGATCAGGGATACTCCGAACGGCCAGATACCGGCGGGTAACGGCCACTCGCGGTAGGTCCTCCGAAAGTCCACTGTAGACCGATTAACGGCGTTCACCGAGGATAGCGGCAATCGGGGCCGGCCGGGCGGCGGCGACAGGATGTTCGAAAGGGGCGAAGGAGCCGTCCGGGATGCGCGGAGGAGCGATGAGGCATTTGCGACATCAGGCGCCATAGCGGGCGACCAGCTCTGCGCCGAGGCGGGCCAGCTCGGCCCGGACGGACTCCGGGCCTTCCACTTCGACCAGCGCGCCCCAGCCCGCCAGCTCCTGCGCGATCATGACCGGCGCCGGTGCGGCGACCCGCGCGCGGACGCGGTCCCCGGGCAGCTCGGCGACCAGCTCGCAGTGCCGGCCGAACCGGTCCCGCAGCACCCCGAAGTACCGGCGGCCGAGTACGACGTCCGCGCTCAGCAGGGAACGGTGCTTCTCCACCTCCTCGACGACTTCCCGCCACACCGCGGCCAGTTCCAGGTCCGACGGGCGGTCGGCGGGATCGCCGGTCGGGGTGGCCGAGACGATCCGGTCGACGCGGAAGGTGCGCCGGCCCTTCGCGGTTCCGGCGACCAGGTACCAGACGTCGTCCTTGTCGACCAGGCCCCACGGATCCACCAGCCGCTCGGACTTCTCGCGCCCGGCGTAGGTCAGGAGCACCTGACGGCGGGCGATGACCGCGTCCCGCAGCAGCTCGACCATCGGCGGGCGTTCCTTCGGGCGCTCGCCCCAGCCGGCCTGGTCGACGACGACCGCGTTCGCCGCCGCCTCGGCCTCCGCGCGGAACGTGCCGGGCAGGGCGCCCATCAGCTTCCGCAGGGCCGACTTGACCTCCGGCGCCCCCGCCGCGGCCGGGCCGGCCAGCAGGAAGAGTGCCTGCGCCTCGCGCGCGCTCAGGCCCGAGAGGTCGGTGCGCGCGCCGCCGACGAGCTGCCAGCCGCCGCCGCGGCCCGGCTGCGGGTAGACGGGCACGCCGGCGGCCGAGAGAGCTTCGAGGTCCCGGCGGGCGGTCGCGACGGAGATCTCCAGCTCCGAAGCCAGCTGGGCGGCCGTGACGCGGCCGCGCGTCTGCATCAGCAGGAGGGTGGCCACGAGGCGGTCGGCGCGCATGGGGGAAGTGTCGCAAACAAAGTGGTCACTCAGTGAGCACTTTTACTCGGCATGATGGCTCCACACCGCTTGAGAGGAGCAGGACATGCTGCGAGGAATGGCCACCGTCTCGTACTACGCCGCCGACCACGAGGCCGCGAAGGCCTGGTACACGGAGTTCCTGGGGATCGAGCCGTACTTCCAGCGGCCCGGGTACGCGGAGTTCCGGATCGGCGACTACCAGCACGAACTCGGGCTCATCGACCGCAAGTACGCGCCCGCCGGCCAGGACGCGCCGGGCGGCGAGGTCGTCTACTGGCACGTCGACGACCTCGAGGCGACGGTCGCCCGCCTGCTCGAGCTGGGCGCGAAGGAGTTCGAGCCGATCACCGAGCGCGGGCCCGGCTTCGTGACGGCGTCGGTCGTCGACCCGTTCGGCAACGTCCTCGGGGTCATGACGAACGTGCACTACCTCTCGGTGCTGGCCGGACGTTCCTGAGCCGATCGGGCGGCGCCCACGAAAGCTCCGCCCGATCGTCGGTATGTGCGCGAGCACCACTGGATCTTCCTCAGGTGTAGCCGCCGCGCACATGGCTGGCGACCGGCGTCACGCTTACCGTTCCCGTCCATGACCAGCGATCTGGACGGGCGCACCGCCCTCGTCACCGGCGGCGCCGGCGGCATCGGCCTCGCCTGCGTCCGCGCCCTCGCCGCGGCCGGGGCCAAGGTGCACGTCGTCGACTTGGACCGGGACCGCGCCGAGGCCGCCGCCACCGAGGTCGGGGGCTGGGCGCACGCCGCCGACCTCAGCGATCCCGCTTCGATCGGCGAGCTGCCCGGCGAGGTGGACATCCTGGTCAACAACGCCGGCGTCCAGCACGTCGCGCCCATCCAGGACTTCCCGCCCGATCGGTTCACCCACATCCAGGCGCTGATGGTCACCGCGCCCTTCCTGCTGATCCGCCACACGCTCCCGGCGATGTACGCCAGGGGCTGGGGGCGGATCGTCAACATGTCGAGCGTCCACGGGTTGCGCGCTTCCCCCTACAAGGCCGCGTACGTCGCCGCCAAACACGGCCTCGAAGGCCTCTCGAAAGTCGCCGCGCTCGAGGGTGCCGAACACGGCGTCACCAGCAACTGCGTGAACCCCGGGTACGTCCGCACCCCGCTCGTCGACGGCCAGATCGAGGCACAGGCCGCCGAGCACGACATCCCGCGCGAGGACGTCGTCGCCGAAGTCCTCCTCAAGCGCGCGGCGATCAAGAAGCTCATCGAACCCGAGGACGTCGCTTCCCTGGTGGTGTGGCTGTGCTCCCCGCACGCCGGCCACATCACCGGGGCTTCCATCCCCCTCGACGGCGGCTGGACCGCAGCTTGAAAACCAACCCCACAAGGAAGTGGAGCCCGCAGTGAGCCAACCCCAGCGGTCGGCGATCGCCAAGATCGTCGGAGCGAGCCTGATCGGTACCACCATCGAGTGGTACGACTTCTTCCTCTACACCTCGGCCGCCGCGCTGGTGTTCAACAAGCTGTTCTTCCCGACGGCGAACCCGCTCACCGGCACGCTGCTGGCGTTCCTGACCTACGCCGTCGGGTTCCTCGCCCGGCCGATCGGCGGCCTGGTCTTCGGTCACTTCGGCGACCGGCTCGGCCGCAAGAAACTGCTGGTCGTCAGCCTGGTGCTGATGGGTGGCTCGACCTGCCTGATGGGCGTGCTGCCGACGTACGCCACCGCGGGGGTCCTGGCTCCGGTGCTGCTCACGCTGCTTCGCCTCGTCCAGGGCTTCGCGCTCGGCGGGGAGTGGGGCGGGGCCGTCCTGATCGTCTCCGAACACGGTGACGCCCGCCGCCGCGGCTTCTGGGCGAGCTGGCCGCAGTGCGGCGCGCCCGGCGGCAACCTGCTGGCCACGGCGGTGCTGGCGACCCTTTCCGCGACGCAGTCCGACGCAACGTTCATGGCGTGGGGCTGGCGCGTCCCGTTCCTGCTCTCGGGCGTGCTGCTGCTGATCGGGCTGTGGATCCGGCTGGCCGTTGCCGAGTCGCCGGTGTTCCTCGCGGCCCGGCGCCGGGCTGAGGCCCGCGACGGGAAGCACGTGCCGGTCGTCGACGTCTTCCGCAACAACCGGCGCCAGGTGCTGATCACCATCGGCGCCCGGATGGCCGAGAACGTGTCGTACTACGTGATCACCGCGTTCATCCTGGTGTACGTCACGACCGGGCTGCACCTGCCGAAGGGGGTCGGCCTGACCGCGGTGCTGATCGGCTCGGCCGTGCACTTCGTGACGATCCCGGTGTGGGGCGCGCTGTCCGACCGCGTCGGCCGCCGTCCGGTCTACCTGTTCGGCGCGATCGGGATGGCGTTGTGGAGCTTCGCGTTCTTCGCGCTGCTGGACACGAAGTCCTCGGCGGTGATCGTGCTGGCCACCACTGTCGGGCTGGTGCTGCACGGCGCGATGTACGGCCCGCAGGCCGCCTTCTTCGCCGAGCAGTTCCCGACCCGGGTGCGCTACACCGGCCTTTCCGTCGGCGGTCAGCTGTCGTCGATCGCCGCCGGAGCCGTCGCTCCACTGATCGCCGTGGCGCTGTTCTCCAGCTGGGGCAGCACGCTGCCGGTGTCGATGTACGTCACGGCGATGTGCGTGATCACGGTGATCGCGCTGCTCGCCGCCCGCGAAACCCGCGGCGAATCGCTGCACGACGACGTCGAGGCGGAGACGGCCACCGTTTCGCCCACTGTGCCGATCGGTACCAATCCGACCACAGCCACGGCCGAATGACTCCGTGGCAACGGTTACGTGCCGCGTGGGCGGCGGCCTGCTTTTGGCCGGATTAGTACCATGACCGCCGTGACCGCACCCTCGGACGCGTTGCGCCGGCTGCTCGACCTGCTCGCCTCCGGGGCGAGCACCGAGCAGCTGGCGCACGTCGTCGTGGCCGCCCGCGCCGAGGGCGCTCTCGACCCGGCCGACCTGGCCGCGCTGGCCAGCGCGGGGGAGCTGGCCCTGCGGATCCGCGAGAAACTGGCCGAGCACCGGCGCCGCGAGGCCCAGCTCACCGCGCTGTTCGAAACCGCGAGTGAGCTCGCCGCCCTGTCCGATCCGGACACCGTGCTGCGCTCGATCGTCCGGCGGGCGCGGGCGTTGCTCGGCGTCGACGTCTCCTACCTCAGCCTCAACAACGAAGCCGAGGGCAAGACCTACATCCGGGTCAGCGACGGCTCGGTGTCGGCGGAGTTCCAGCAGATCGTGCTCGGCATGGGGGAGGGCCTCGGCGGGCTGGTCGCCCAGACCGCGCGGCCGTACGCGACCTCGGACTACTTCAACGACGACCGGTTCAAGCACACCCGGCCCATCGACTCCGGCGTCGAAGACGAGGGCCTGACCGCGATCCTCGGCGTTCCCCTGGCGATCGGCCCGAAGGTGCTCGGCGTGCTCTTCGCCTCCGATCGCGCCGCCCGGGAGTTCTCCGCCGGCGAAGTGGCGCTGCTGTCGTCGCTCGCCGACCACGCGGCGATCGCCCTCGACAGCGCGAACCTGCTCGACCAGACCCGCCGCGCGGTCGCCGAGCTCAACGAGGCCAACGCGACGATGGAACGCGCCGAGGACGCGCACGACCGGCTGACCGACCTCGTGCTGAGCGGGGGCGATCTGCCGGACGTCGCCGACGCGGTCGCCGACGTGCTGCACGGGGATCTCACGGTGTACGACGCCGACGGCACGCTCCTGGCGAGTTCGTCGGCTCCGGTGGTGCTCGACCCGGCTCCGTTCGACCAAGACGTGCTCGCCGCGGCCCGCACCACCGGACGCGCAGTGTCCACAAAGGACAACTGGGTGTGTGCGGTGCAGGCGGGCCCCGAACTGCTCGGCAGCCTGGTGCTGACCGGCCGCGCCGGGCTCACCGACCCCGACCGGCGGCTGTTCGAACGCGCCGGCGTCGTGACGGCGCTCCTGCTGATGCTGCGGCGGTCGGTGGTGCGCGCCGAGGACGAGGTCCGTGGCGAGCTGCTGACCGACCTGCTCACCGCGCCGGGCCGCAACCCCCGGGCGCTGCTGGCCCGCGGCCGCCGGCTGGGGATCGACCTGTCGGCACCGCACGCGGTGCTGGTGGCGCACGCGGACGGCGGCTCGCGACGGCGGCTGGCGAGCGCGGCCGCCCGGCACGCGACTCTGGTCGGAGTGCACGCCGAAGAGGTGGTGCTGCTCGCCGCGGGCGATCCGGACGAGCTGGCCCGCCGCGCGGCGGCCGACCTCGGCTCGGCGACCGGCCGCCCGGTCACGGTGGGCGCGGCCGGCCCAGCGAGCGGGCCGTCGGCGATCGCGGAAGCCCACGCGGAGGCCGCGCGGTGTGTCCGGGCGCTGCTGGCGCTCGGCCGGACGGGCGAAGGCGCGGCCATGACGGGGCTGGGGTTCCTGGGCCAGCTCCTCGGGGACCGCGCGGACCTGGACGCGTTCGTCCGGCGGACGCTGGGTCCCGTCCTGGACTACGACGAACGCCGCGGTACCGAGCTGGTGGCGACGCTGCGGGCCTACTTCGCGAACGGATCGCAGCTGGCGCGCACGAAGGATGTGCTGCACGTCCACGTGAACACGGTGGTGCAGCGGCTCGAGCGGGTCGCGACGCTGCTGGGGGAGGACTGGCAGGCACCGGACCGGGCGTTGGAGATCCAGCTGGCGCTGCGGCTGCACCGGCTCGGCGGGCCGCGGTGATTTCTCCGAGAATGCCGCGGACCAGTATCCGTTGCGCTGCTCGGCAGTCCGGTGGGTCCGCCGCCCGGCGCTAGCGGATCACCGCGTGGGCACGGCATGGTGGAAACCGACGGATACCGAAGGACCTGGGGGTCTCATGAAGGAATTCGAAAGCGCACTCGCGGCGGCGTTCGAGGTCGGCCCGGCCGCGGTGCCCGGGCTGGCGATCGACCGGCTCGACGGACGGCCGACCGGATCCGGCCCGGCGCCGTGGTGCTACACCTGGGTGGCCGAGCCGGCTCAGGCCGGTCAGACCCGGTAGGTGACCGAACCGTCTCCACCGGTCGTCGGGTTCAAGCGGCACCTCCGTACCGCGGTGGTGCCCGGCGACGCGGTCTACGTGCTGTCCGAAGACGGTGCGACGGCGCTGAGCGGGCCGCACCTGGAGTCCCTGGTCCCGTTGCTCGACGGCACCAGGGACTTCGCGGCGCTGCGCCGGGAACTGCCCGCCGGCATCCCCGCCGAAGAGGTGGCCGGGGTGCTGACCCGGCTCGCCGAAGCCGGGCTGATCGGCCTGCGCCCGGCGGCTCCCCAGCCCCAAGCGGCCTACTGGGACGCCGTGGGCACCGACGGCGAAGCCGCGGTGGCCGCCGTCGCGCGCGGCCGGGTGGCCTTGATCGGTGCGGATCCCGCGGCGGCGGACGTCCTGCGCGCGGCTGGGCTCACCGTGGCCGAAACCGCCGGGGAAGCCGATCTGTCCCTGGTGCTGTGCCACGACTACCTCGACCCGTACCTGTCCGAAGTGGACGCCGAGCACCGCGCGGCCGGGCGGCCGTGGCTGCCGGCCAAACCGGTCGGCGCCCGGGTGTGGATCGGCCCGTTCTTCACTCCCGGCGACGGTCCGTGCCGGCACTGCCTGGCCGCCCGGCTGTGGGGCAACCGGCCCGCCGAGGCCCACGTGCGCGACGCGCTCGGCCTGCCAGGACCGTTGCCGCGTCCCCAGGTCACGCTCACGCCGCTGACCGCCGTCGCGCTCAACCTGGTCGCCCTCGAAGCGCTCAAGTGGCTGGCCGGGCAGCGGTATCCGGGCCAGCAGGCACTGTGGACGTTCGACAGCCGTGACCTGACCGGCGAACGCCACGAAGTGCGCGCCCGCCCGCAGTGCCCGTCCTGCGGGAACCCGGACCTGGTGCGGGAGCGGACGCGCCGGCCCGTGGTGTTCGCATCCCGCCCCAAGGCCGGCACCGGCGACGGCGGGCACCGCGCACTGTCGCCGGAACAGGTCCTCGGCACCTACCGGCACCTGGTCAGCCCGCTGACCGGCGTCGTCAAGGAGCTGCGCCGCGACACGCGCGGACCGGCCCTGTTCAACTCCTTCCGTTCCGGCCCGAACGTCGCGCTGGGGCGGCGCGGCGCCGAGCGGCTGCGCACGGCGCTGCGGAGCGAGAACGGCGGCAAGGGCGTCACCCCGATCCAGGCCGAGGTGAGCGCGCTGTGCGAAGCTCTCGAACGGCACAGTGGCCATTACGACGGCGACGAAGAACGGGTGCGTGCCGGCTTCCGCGAGCTGGGCGACAAGGCGGTGCACCCCGGCACGTGCCAGCTGTTCCACGAACGCCAGTTCGCCGACCGGGTGCGCAGCAACGCGAGCCACGGGCCGTTCCAGCACGTCGTCGAGCCGTTCGACGACGACGCCGTGCTGGACTGGACGCCGGTGTGGTCGCTCACCCGGGGCGAGCACCGGTGGTTCCCGACCGCCCTGCTGTACTTCGGCGCGCCCGGGCCGCCGTCCCTGCTCGCCGACTCCAACGGCAACGCCGCGGGCGGCACGCTGGAGGACGCCGCGCTCCAGGGCATGCTCGAGGTCGTGGAACGCGACGCCGTCGCGCTGTGGTGGTACAACCGCACCCGGCAGCAGGCGGTCGACCTGGACGCGTTCGGCGACCCCTGGATCGCCGAACTGCGCGAGGCGTACGCGGGGTTGGGCCGCGAGGTCTGGGTCCTCGACGTGACTTCCGACGTCGGAGTGCCCGTGCTGGCCGCCCTGTCCCGGCAGACCGGCGGGTCCGGTGAGGCGATCATGATGGGGTTCGGTGCGCACCTCGACCCGGCCGTCGCCCTGCGCCGCGCGCTGACCGAGCTGAACCAGATGATGCCCGCGCTCCTGGACGGGTGGGACGGCGGCGGCGACCCGGACGCGAAGCGGTGGCTGAGCGACGCGACCGTGGCCACCGAGCCGTACCTGCGGCCCGACCCGGCACTCGGACTGGCCCGCCTCCGGGACGCCTCCTCTCCCGACCTGCTGGCGGACGTGAAACTGGTGCAGACCAGGCTCGAAGCCGCCGGGCTGGAGGTGTTCGTGCTCGACCAGACGCGGCCCGACATCGGCCTGCCCGTGGTCAAGGTGATCGTGCCGGGCCTGCGCGGGTTCTGGGGGCGCTTCGCGCCAGGGCGGCTCTACGACGTGCCGGTGCGGCTCGGTCGCCTGGCCGAGCCGACCGCCTACGAAGACCTCAACCCGATGCGGATCTTCCTTTAGCACTGCCCGTCGGCGAGGATCCAGTAGCCCGGGGACGTCTCCCGCAAGGCGTGGAAGGTGAAGGTGTTCCACAGCCCCATGGCCTGGTTCGAACCGTTCGCGTAGGTCTGGCCGGCGCTCTGGTGCGCCCGGCCGGCCTGCGTGTGGGCGTAGTTGCTCGCGCTCACGCAGGTGCCCGACGGCGTGGTGCTGGTGGTGGTGGTCGTCGTTGGGGGTGCGGCCGTCGTCGTGGTGCCGGTTCCCTTGTCCAGGCCGAAGAACACGCCGGTGTAGTAGCTCGAGCAGATCCCGGCGAGGAAGTACGCGCCGGTGCTGCCGCACTGCGTCGTGCCGGTGCCCGGGTCGACCGCGGTGCCGTGGCCCATGCCCGCGATCGAGTACAGCTGCACCTTGTCGGCGTAGTTCGTCAGCGTCGTGCCACCGGGCAGGGACTGCGTGTTCGTCGGCGTCGGGGAGACGCCGTGCACCGCGGTCCACTGGTCGCGCAGCTCGGTGCCGTTGACGGGGTAGACGGTGTAGTCCGCGGTGCCCTGCCAGATCGCGACGCGCGGCCACGGTCCGCCGTAGCCGGGGTACTGCGCCTTGACCTTCGACGCCCACTGCGCCGGCGTCAGGTGCTGGTCGTTCTGCTGGCAGTTCGTCGCTTCGGTGACGCTCGTCGCGCACTGGGCGGGCAGCCCGGCGTCGATGCCGCCCGCGGCGAAGACGTCCGGGTACGCGGCGAGCAGGTCGGCGGTCATCCCGCCGCCGGCCGACAAGCCGGTGACGAACACGCGCGACCGGTCGGCACCGTGGTCGGCGATCGCCTTGTCCACCATGGACTTGACGGACGCGGCTTCGCCGTTGCCGCGGGTGTCGTCCGCGGTGGAGAACCAGTTGAAGCACTTCAGCGAGTTGTTCGCGGTCGGCTGCTGGGGGAACACGACCTCGAACCGCCAGCGGTCGGCCAGCGCGGGCCAGCCCGAATGGGCGTAGTAGTCCGCGGCGCTCTGCGTGCAGCCGTGCAGGGCGACGACCACCGGACGGCCGGTCTCGAGCCCGGCGGGGGTGTAGGTGTACATCGCCAGTGCGCCGGGATTGGCGCCGAAGGAGGGAATCTGCACGAGGGACGACGGCGGCGGGTCGGCGGCGGCCACCCCGACGGTGGTGAGCACGGCGGCGGTGATCGCGGCGAGTCCGGCGAAGGCGAGCTTGCGCATGGTGAGTTCCTTCTCGTCGTTGAGAGGGGCCTCAGCGACGCTAAAACGGCTCCCGGGTTCAGGCCATGTGGCCGCCCACCACATCGTCCCGGCGATTCATGGTGACCGGCGGGGTGGCTCCCGAGCGCCGCACGCGCTTGGGTTCGGTCCATCGGAAGACCGGAGGTGAACCGTGCGGGGTTGGCTGGTTTGGGTTCTGGCGGGAGCGCTCGCGGCGGGGCTGCCCGCGTCGGGGTCGGCGTCCCCCGGGCACTGCGGGGTGGACGTGCCCGGCGCCGAACGACAGGTCGCCGTCTGCCTGGACGATCTGACGACGACCGGCACCGTCGCGTCCGGGCACACGGTCGAGGCCGATTGGGCCGGGCTGACGTCGGCGGGGCTGCCGGCTTTCCGCGGGGTGCCCGGCGTGCAGGTCGACGGGTACTTCCCGGACACGTCGACGGCGAACACCAACCACGGCTGGAACCACGACGCGCAGTTCGTGCTGCGCCTGCCGGACCGGTGGAACGGCGGCCTCGTCGTCGCCGGGGCCCCCGGCGTGCGGCGCCAGTACGCGAACGACCGCGCGATCGGCGACCAAGCGCTCGCGGAGGGGTACGCGTTCGCCGCGACCGACAAGGGCAACACCGGCGCGGCGTTCTTCACCGACGGCGTCCGGCCGGGGGACGCACTGGCGGAGTGGAACTCACGCGTCACGCAGCTGACGGTGGCCGCGCGGGGCGCGGTGGCGCGGCGCTACGGGCGCCCGCCCGCGCGGACCCTCGCCGCTGGGCTGTCCAACGGCGGGTACCTCGTGCGGTGGCAGCTGGAGAACCGGCCGTGGCTCTACGACGGCGGCGTCGACTGGGAGGGGACGCTGTGGCGGGCCGAGGGGCCGAACCTGCTCACGTTCCTGCCGCCGGCCCTGCGCGCGTACCCGGCCTACGCGGCGGGCTCGGCGTCGGCCCACCAGTCCATTTTGGACGCCGGGTTCGCGCCGGGGTCGGAGTTCCTGTGGGACTACCACTACCGCGTGTACTGGGACCTGACCCAGCGGATCTACCGCGAGGAGGTCGACCCGTCGTTCGACGGCGCCCTTGCGGTCGGGATCCCTTTCTGCGCTTCGGGAACGCCTTCGTGCGACGCGGACTACGCGTATGCCACCCGGCCGGCTTCGGTGGCGCGGGCGGTCGAGCGGATCTCGCTGACCGGGCGGATCGGCAAGCCGCTGCTGACGCTGCACGGCACGCTCGACACGCTGCTGCCGATCACGCGCGACTCCGACGTCTACGACCGGATGATCACGTCCGCCGGGCGCGGGGCGCTGCACCGGTACTACCGGATCGACGGCGGCAACCACGTGGACGGGCTCGTCGACCAGTTCCCGGACCGGCTGCGCCCGCTGGGCCCGTGCTTCCGGACGGCGTTCGACGCTCTCGCGGGCTGGCTGCGCGGCGTGCGGCCGCCGGCCTCGGCGACGATCGCCCGCCCCGCCGGGGCGACCCCGGCGGAGCTGGCGAAGACGTGCGACCTGGCCGGCCGCCCCTGATCGGGGATCAGCCGGTACCGGGCCGCCGGACCCGAACCGGGTCGAAGTGCGCATTTCCCCGAGCATGCCGCGGCGGCGTGCGCGAATCACGGAAAATAAGGTGAACCGGATCGAACCGGCGTCCGTACTACTGGGTGAGGGGCCCGGTCTACCCGCCGCGAAAGCCGCTTCTACCTGCAGTTTTGCCATCCGGATGGTCGACCCCGTTCGGCCGCTTGCGGGAGTGCGGCGCGTCATTCATGATGGGCTTCGGGGTCCGCAAAATTCGTTGATTTCGCATAACCAGGTGTCGGCCATGCTGCGGAAGAACCGTCCGTCCGGAAGTGAACGTCATGCTGCTACCTGTGCCTGGGGCCCCCTGATGGCCGCGGACCTGCCGGGCCTCGCGATCGTCGCCGGGCTGCTCCTGCCGGCCTTGGCCGCCGCGGCCTGGGCGATCTCCCTGGAACGGCGTCCGCGCCGGACCCCGTCCGAGCCCGAGGCCGAGCCCGACTTCACCGTGGCCGGCATCCGGTCGCGCCTCTTGCAGGAGCACGCCGCGCGGCAGCTGGCCGAAGCGCGCACGGTCGCCCTGCCGACCCTGCCGATCCCCGTGCAGACCCGGCGTGAACCGGCGCGGGAACGGCTGCCGGCGCGCGTGGCCGGTAGCTTTCCGCCGCTGACCCGCCCGCGGGCCGCCGCGGTCCTGGCCTCCCCGTACGCCTTCGCACCCCCGGACATGGACCTGATGCGGCGCATCCTCGACGGCTTGCGCAAGCTGGACTGACGCCGTCAGGAACCCAGCGCGGCGGGGGACTCGCCCTCCGGAACCAGCAGCCGGGGTGCGCCCGAGCCGTCGGCGGGCACCGACCAGACGTCCGCGTGGCCCGGCCCGCGGGGCACGGCGTAGCCGATCGTGTGGTCGTCGAGCCAGGCGGGCTGGTCGTCGATGCTGCGGGTCTCCGCCAGTGCCGTCACCCGCGAGGCCGCCAGGTCCAGCACCGAAAGCCGCCAGCCGCGGGCCGGGTCGCCGTCCACGGCGGACTTGAACGCCACCCGCGTCCCGTCCGGGGACAGCGACGGGCACTCGACGTTCTCGCGCAGCGTGCGGACCGTGTGCGCGGCGAAGTCGCCCGCGACCAGGTAGCGGTGGCCGGCCGTCGACATCGTCGCGTAGAAGTGGCGGTCGTCGCGGGTGAACGTGACGCCCCAGAAGTTGAGGTCGGCGGCCTGGTACGGCCGGCCGTCGAGCGTCACCGCGTAGTCCTCCAGCGTGCCGGCCAGGTCACCGGTCGCCGTGTCGAGGATGCCGGCGCGGGTGGAAAACAGGCCGCCGTTGTACGAGTCGCCGGTGACGAAAACCGTCCACGCGAGCATCCGGCCGCTCGCCGACACCCGCGCCCGGTTCGGCAGCCCGACCAGCGGGATTTCCCGCTGCACCGCCAGTCCCCGGTCGAGCACCGCCAGCTGGTAGGTCGTCAGGTCGCCGTCCTGGCGCAGGCAGAGCCCGGTGCCGCCGGCGGCGTACACCCGCGTGCACGACAGCGGCGACACCGTGCGCGGGCCGGCCGGATCGGTGGCGGACACCGTGGCGACGTGCCCGCGGTCGGCGTCGGCGGTGCTGCGGAACAGCAGCCGCGGGCCGGGGGAGAGGCTGACCGCGCCGGTCGCGGTGACGTCGTGGCCGCGCGCGCTCGCGAACCCGACGTACGCGACCGCCGCGCCGGCCAGCACGAGCACGCCGGCGACCGCGATGAGGATCCGGGTTCTCACGCCGTCACCTTGCGCGGGGAGAGCACCACGAACGTCACGGCGATCGCGACCACGGCCCCGCCCGCCGCGACGGAGATCGCCGGACCGGCACCCCAGAACTGCCAGGCCAGCCCGAACAGGATGGACGAGGTGAAGTAGGCAAGCGCTTGCGCGGTCTGGACGAGCGAGATCCCCGTCGTGCGCAGCGACTCCGGCAGCAGCGGGCCGGCCAGCGCCATCAGGACGCCGTCGGTCGCCGCGTAGAACGCGCCGTACAGCGCCAGAGCCGCCGCGAACAGCGGCCAGCCGGACACCGGCCCGGCCAGCAGCAGGTACACCAGCGCCAGCGCGCCGTACCCGCCGAGCACCACGGGCAGCCGCCCGACCCGGTCGGCCAGCGCACCCAGCGGCGCGGCGAGCAGCAGGTAGCTGAGGTTCGTGCCGACCGCCAGCAGCGGGAACCAGCCGGTGGCGATGTCCTCCTTGTGCTGCAGCAGCAGGTAGACGAACCCGTCGCCGACGGTGGCCAGCCCGAGCACGCACGCCGCGACCAGCAGCCGGCGAACGCCGCTGCCGCGCAGCAAGGCCGCCGCCGCGCGGGGCGAGACCGCGTTCGCGGCCGTTTTCGGCGTCCGGCGGTCGCGGACGAACAGCACCAGCAGCAGCACGCCGATCGCGGCGATGCAGAAGCTGACGACGAACACGGCGTTGAACGCTTCGGGGTCGGTGGCGCCGACGGCGGCCAGCACGGCGAGCGCGACCAACGGCCCGGCGAACGCGCCGACGCTGTCCATCGCGCGGTGGATGCCGAACGCGCGTCCGAGCAGCGGTTCGGGCGCCGACAGGGTGATGAGCGCGTCCCGCGGTGCGGTCCGCAGGCCCTTGCCGGTGCGGTCGAGCGTGATCACCGCGCCGATCGCGGTGGCCGACGCCCCGGCCGCGAGCAGCCCGAGCTTCGCCACCGCGGACAGCGCGTAACCGGCGCCGGCCACGACCTTGCGCCGCCGGACCCGGTCGGCGACGTACCCGCCGACGATCCGCAGCAACGCCGTCGCGCCGGTGTAGAGGCCGTCGACCAGCCCGTACGCGGCCGGGCTCAGGTGCAGGCCGAGCACCAGGTACACCGGCAGGACTGCGGTGACCATCTCCGAGGAGACGTCGGTGACCAGGCTGACGGCACCCAGCGCGAAGACGTTCGCGCCGACCGCCGAGAGCTTGCGCCGGGACATCGCCCCAGCATGCTCTCGGCGGCCGATGGTGGACAGGTACACGCGGTTACTGCCAGACGTCGAGGATCGGCGACTTGCTCGCGGCGTTGCCGATGCCGGGCAGGCCGGCGGACGCCTCGATCGTGCGCAGCACGGTGTAGTGGTTGATCGACTCGCTGTAGCTGCCGACCTTCACGTTCGCGCCGGTGAACGTCGTGAAGATCTGGTTGACCGACGTGCCGCTGTCCTCGTCGAAGGTGGTGATCAGCAGGCTGTTGTGCGCCTTGGCCCACTGGGCGTAGGCGTCGAGGTGGTTCTTCAGCCAGGTGTCGCCGGTGCCGATGGAGCAGTCGTGCATGTCGTTGCACATGTCCGGCGTCACGAAGGAGACGGCCGGCAGCCGGGTGAAGTCCGTGGGGAAGCTCGAGAACTGGACGTTGCTCGCGGCCGGGACGTTCGAGAAGTCCACCCAGCTGTTGTGCTTGCGCCGGTAGGTGCCGCTGGAGCAGCCGGTGTAGCCGTCCGACGGCATGGCTTCGGAGTAGCCGGTGAAGGTCTTGCCCGCGCCGATGAGCTGCTGGCCGAGGTTGGCCTTCGCGCCGAGGTTGGCGGGGCAGGTGTCGTCGGTGACGCCCTGGGTGGCGCCGGAGAAGAGGGCGACGTAGTTGGGCTGGCTCGGGTGCGTGATCGCGAAGGAGTTCGTGAACTTCGCGCTCTGCGAGGCGAGGGTGTTGAAGTAGGGCGCGCTGGAACTGCCGTTGATCGAGGAGAACTTCTTGTTCTCGAACATGACGAGGACGATGTGGTCGAACGCCGGCACGGCGGTCGCGGCCGGCCGGACGGCGGTGGGCTCGTCCGTTCCGGTGACCACGGCCGCGGTGACCGCACCGGCGGTGACCAGGGTGGCCGCGGCGAACGCGGCGAAGATCCGCTTGCGGATCATGGGTCCTCCAGCGCTGAGGGGGTGGGCGCCTCATGGTGCCCACGGGAGAAGACCGGTTCGTGAGGTGCTGTGGTCCGGCTCGTGAACACCAGGAAACCTCCGGCGGACAACGGAAAGAGTGAGTGAACCACTTTCCGGTGTCAACCTCCTTTGGTACTGTCCACAATGGTCGGTCAGGGGTTTGACAGGTCGCTCCCAGCTCGCTCGAAGGAACGGCGCCGACACGGGACGCCCGCACCGCCGCGGCCGCGCAGGTCCGCCGCCGCGACGGCTTCGATCAGCCGGTCACGGCCGTCTTCGCCGTGGTAGGCGATCCAGGGCACGACGCCGTTGCGGCGCCGGTGGCCGGCCAGGTCGAGCCGGTGCGGGGGCAGGCCGCGGTGACGCTGCGTGCCGCCCGGTCGAAACGGTCCGCCGTCGTCGCGAACGAGCGCGCCGGGAGTCTCCGCGGGTGGAACCAGGTGAGAGTGCTCCGGGGTGGGACGCGATCGAAGCCGCGGTCGCCGCGCACGTCCCGGCGCAGGAACCGCTGCACTGGGGGACGGACACCCTGCCCGGCCGGGGTGGCATCTACGGCATCAGCGCCTACCGCGGCGCCGGGCACTGGCTCCTGGTCACCTTCGGCCTGACCGAGCTGTTCGCCAAGGAGAGCGACGACCCCGGCACCAGCGGGTGGGGGTTCGAGCTGACCATGCGCGTCCCCGCCGCCGACGGACCGCCCGGGGCCTGGACCCTGAACCTGCTCCGGCAGCTCGGCCGGGCCGTCTTCGTCACCGGCCGGGTGTTCGCGGCCGGCCACCGCCTGGATCCGGGCGGCCCGATCACCGGCTCGGCGGACACCCGCCTCACCGCGATCGCGTTCGCCGACGACCCGGTGCTCGGGCCGATCGCGACGCCGCACGGGGCGGCCCGGTTCCTGACCGTTTTCGGCATCACCGCGGCGGAACTGCGCACCGCGCAGGAGACGAGCACCGCCGAACTGCTCGCGCCGTTCCGGGCCGGCAACCCGTTGCTGATCACCGACCCGGCGCGGTAATCCGGTCGTGCGGCCGTGGTGGAGCCGTTAACCTCCGGCACCATGGACGGCAAGCTCCTCGACCGGATCCGCGGCGCCCGGCGGATCGCCGTGCTGACCGGCGCGGGCATCTCCACCGCTTCCGGGATTCCCGACTATCGCGGCCCCGAAGGCATCTGGACGCGCACGCCGAGTGCCGTGCACGCTTTCACGCTCGAGAACTTCATGGCCGATGCCGCGGTGCGCCGGGAGTTCTGGCGTACGTACGCCGGCCACGCGGCCTGGCGGGCCGGACCGAACGCGGCACACCGCGCACTGGCGGAACTGGACGGCACGGGCGTCGCCGTCCGGGTGCTCACGCAGAACGTCGACGGCCTGCACCAGCGGGCCGGCCTCGCCGCGCGGAAGGTGCTCGAACTGCACGGCACCATGCACACCACGCGGTGCACCGGCTGCGCGGCCGCGTTCCCGTCCGCCGATGTGCTGGCACGGGTCGAAGCGGGCGACGACGATCCTTCGTGTCCACGCTGCGGTGGGATCCTCCGGCTCGGCGTTGTCCTGTTCGGACAGATGCTGGACGGCGAAGTCCTCGGCCACGCGCGGACCATCGCGGCGGCGAGCGGGCTCTTCCTGGCGATCGGCAGTTCGCTGCAGGTGGAGCCGGCGGCGTCGCTGTGCGCGGTCGCCGCGCGGGCCGGAGCGACGCTGGTCATCGTCAACCGCGACCCGACGCCGTACGACGAGGACGCCGATTTCGTGCTGCGGAACGACATCGAGGCCGTCGTCCCGGAACTCTGCGCCGCGGTGAACGGATGATCCGCGAGGCCCGCGACGACGACTGGCCCCCGATCTGGCCGATCGTCCACGATGTCGTCACCGAGCAGCGGACGTTCCCCTGCGACCCGGCGATGACCGAGCAGGAGGCGCGGCGGACGTGGTTGCGGGCTCCGCCGGCGCGGGTGGTCGTCGCCGTCGACGGTGACCGGGTGACGGGGACGGCGAACATGTACGCCAACCGGCCCGGCCCCGGCAGCCACGTCGCTTCCGGCAGCCTGATGGTCGCGAAGGCGGCGCGCGGCGAGGGCGTGGGGCGAGCCCTCGTCACCGACCTGATCGGCTGGGCGCGGCGGAGCGGGTTCGCGGCGATCCAGTTCAACGCCGTCGTCGACGTGAACGTGGCCGCGATCCGCCTCTACGAGAGCCTGGGGTTCGTGACACTCGGCACGGCCCCCGGCGCGTTCCGCCATCCCACCGCGGGCGACGTCGGGCTCCGCATCATGTGGCTGGACCTTTCGCCGCGACGGTGATCAGTTGTCTGCGCCCTCGGAAATCGGGTCCCTCGGCGCCGGTTCGGACAGTTCTTCGGCGAAGATGGTGTCGATCTTCCGGGTCGCGGTCCGCAATTTCGCGACACTCGCGGCGACCAGCACGAACGCGGCAGCCGGCACCACGAGCAGCACGGGCGGCCACCCGAGGCCGGTCACGGCACCGGCGCAGAACAGGGCGAAGATCAGGAAGACTGCCCGCCCGGCGACCCGCGGCCACGCGGGGCGGGGCTTGGCGTGCCGGCCGCGCGGCGTGCGGAGAACGGGCCGCGCGAGGGCAGCGTGGACACTCATCCAAACCTCCGGAAATGTCGTCGAACCGGCCGGGAGGGATTCCGGCGGCAGTGCCGGCGCGTAACCACGCACGGACGGCACGTGAAGTGTGTCGGCCAGAACCGCGCTCCGGTTACCGGTCGTTATTGGTTCGAGTCCCAATTCGTGAATCGAATTATCTGTCGTTTCCAAAGCTTTTCCGCACCAGGGCCGTTGGACCCGGATCCGCGTGCCGGAGGTCCCGTGCGGCCGGCTCAGGAGCCGTGGCCCTTGCCTTTGCCCTTTCCGGGGTTGTCGGTCTTCTCGGGCTTGCCCTGCTTCGGCGGCTCGGCGGTGGCGATCGGGGTCGTCTGCGTGACGGCGGCGGGTTCGAGCGACGCCGGTCCGCTGCTGGTTCCCGGCTGCGGACCGGTGCCTCCCGCGCCGGAGTGCGGCGCCGGGGTGCGGGATTCCGCGAGCGGAGGCGACGACGGCGGCGTTGAAGAAGCGGCCGGGGAGTTCGCGGCGGGCAGCTGGGCGGGGGAGCCGGTCCCGGTGTCGTGCTGGACGAGCAGCACCGCGGCCACCGCAGCCACCGCGGCGGCGGTCAACCCGGCCGCGGCGGCCAGCCGCCGGCGTTTCGGGCGGCCGACGGGCGGCGAAGTGACGGGCGTGACGTGGTGGACGTGCGTCGGAGCGTCGGCGGGGGTGCCGCCGGCGGCGGCCTCACCGCGGCGTGCGGGGCTGGGGGCCGCGGCTGTGGGGTGCGCCGGATCGGCGGCTGGGTCTGCGCTGGTGGCGGCCGAGCCGTGGGCGGCCGCGGTGGTGTTGTCGGCGGCCCAGGTGCGGCTGCGCTCCGGTCTGCTCCACGGCAGCGTCGGCGGCGGGGCGTGGAGCATGGCCAGCACCTTCGCGGCCGTGGGCCGGTCGGCGGGTTCGCGTTGCGTCATCCGGCGCAGCGTGTAGCCCAGGGCCCTCGGTACGTCTTCCGGGATCCGGGGCGGTCTGGTCAGCCGCGCCATCGCCGCCTCGGCCATTGTGCCCAGGTACTCCCGTTGGCCCGTCAGGCATTCCAGGAGGATCAGGCCGAGGGCGTAGACGTCCGCCGGCGGGCCCGCCGGCTCGCCGGACACCTGCTCCGGCGCCAGGTAGGCGGCCGTGCCCGGGATCAGGCCCGTGCCCGTGATGTGGGTGGCGTCGAGGGCGTGGGCGATGCCGAAGTCGCCGATCAGGGGACCGTCCGCGGACAGGAACACGTTGGCCGGCTTGAGATCGCGGTGCACGATCCGCTGGGCGTGCACGTGGGCCAGTGCCTCGGCGAGCCCGTCGGCCAGTGCCAGCACGTCCGACGCCGGCATCGGGCCGCCCAGCAGCCGTTCCGCGAGGTTTTCCCCTTCGACCAGCTGCATCACCAGGTACGTCCGGCCGTTTTCGGTGCCGCTGTCGAGCAGGGCCACCACGCCCGGGTGGCTGATGCTGCCCTGGATCGTCATCTCGCGCAGCCGGCGGCGCTGGTCGAGCGCCACCGCGTCCCGGTCGTAGATCTTGACGGCGACCTCGCGGGCCAGCCGCACGTCGTAGGCGCGGTAGGCGCGGGCCGTGCCGCCGCTGCCGATCAGCCTGCCGACCTCGTAGCGCCCGCCCAGCAGCGCGGGCGGCCGCTCGTCGTCGAGGGCGCGTCGCGGGGTGATGGCGAATTCGCCCAGTGCGTAACGACCGGACGTGACCTCCGCCTCGTCGCTCGTCGGCGGGCGCTTCGTTCTCCCGGCTTCGTCGGCCACGAGCGCCGGGTACCCCGGACCCTGGCCCGGCAAACGTCGGAAGATCACGAAGAAAGTATCGTCCGCGGGCCCGCCGGCGTGACAGTCAGGTCGCGATCACCGCCCCGCGAACGCGTCCACGCCGGTGAGCTGCGCCGACAACGTCCACAAGCGCGCGGCCTCCTCGCGGTCCAGGGCGTACCGCCGGACACCCCCGGCAGCGAGGCCCTCGGCGTCCTCCGGCGCGAGCTCGGCGACGTCGCAGTCCTCCAGGTACAGCCCGCCGAGCCCGGCCAGCTGCGGCGAAGTGGCGGCCCAGACCGTGGTCGCCGCGCCCTGCTCGGGAGTCTTGAACTGCACGAGGTAGTTCCCGGCTTCGTCGATCCAGCCGCGTTCGATCATTTCTTCACGGGGCAGGTGCCGCTGCAGCGGCGTCATGATGCCGCCGGGGTGCAGCGCGAACGCGTGGACGCCCTTCTCGGCGCCCAGCTCGTCGAGCCGGACGGCGAAGAGCACGTTCGCGGTTTTGGCCTGCCCGTAGGCCGCCCACTTTTCGTAACCGCTTTCGAACTGGACGTCGTCCCAGCGGATCGGCGAGTAGTGGTGGCCGCGCGAGGACAGCGAAACCACCCGGGCGCCTTCGGCGATCGCCGGCCACAGCCGGTTGACCAGCGCGAAGTGGCCGAGGTGGTTGGTGGCGAACTGGGCCTCCCAGCCGGGCCCGACGCGGGTCTCGGGGCAGGCCATGATGCCGGCGTTGGCGATGAACAGGTCGATCCGCCGTCCGCTCGCCAGAAAGCGTTCGCTGAAGGTGCGGACGCTTTCGAGGTCGCTCAGGTCCAGCTCGTCGACCTCGACGTTTTCGACGTCGGCGAGCGCTTCCTCGGCGGTCTCGCGGCGGCGGGCCGGGACGACGACGTGGGCGCCGGCGCGGGTCAGCGCGCGGGTGGCTTCGATGCCGATCCCGGAGTACCCGCCGGTGACGACGGCGAGCTTCCCGGTGAGGTCGACGCCGGCGACGGCCTCGGCGGCCGTGGTGGTGGCGCCGAAGCCCGAACCGATCTTGTGCTGTGCGGTGGTCATGGATCCGACGCTACGGGCTGGAGTGCACTCCAGCGCAAATCGCGGCCGGGGCCGAAACGGGGGACAATCAGGGGGACAGGCGCAGCCGACCCAGGAAGGCTCTGATGTCCGACTACTACGGGAACCAGCCCCAGGACGTCCGCCCGGGGATCGACGCGCGCCGCTTGTGGGCGGGCGGCGTGGCGACGGCGGTCGTCGCGGCCCTGCTCGCCGTCGTCGGGCTGCTGATCGCGCGCGGGATCTTCGAAGTCGAAGTGCTCGCCCCAAAAGGCGAAGGCGTCTGGGGCAACGCGAGCACCACGACGTACGCGCTGGTCGCCGCCGCGGTGGCCCTGCTCGCCACCGGGCTGATGCACCTGCTGAGCGTGGCGACGCCGGCGCCGTCCCAGTTCTTCGGCTGGATCATGGTGCTGGTCACGCTGATCGCCGTGGTACTGCCGCTGACGCTGGCGGTCGCGCCGAGCGCGAAGATCGCCACGGCGGTGATCAACCTGGTGATCGGGCTGGTGATCGCCGCGGTGGTGAACAGCATGGCGGCCAGCGCGCGGACGCTGCACCGGCGCCGCAGCCAGCAGAGCGCCGCGCCGCCGCCGAACCGGCAGCAGCCGCCGACCCGGCAGCAGTGGACCGAGCAGGACCCGCCGACCCGCTACTACGACCGGTGACCGTGGTGGACATCCGGGAGACCAACCGCCGGGTGATCGAGCAGTTCCGGGCGGGCGGTGAGGTCGAGGGCATGCACCGGGAGCGGCTGGCGCTGCTCACGACGACGGGGCGCCACACGGGGGAGCCCCGCACGGTCCCGATGATGGTCCACCGCGACGGCGACCGGCTGCTCGTGGTCGCTTCGAACGTGGGCGCGCCCCGGCACCCGGACTGGTACCTGAACCTCGAAGCCGACTCACGGGTGCGGGTGGAGGTGGACGGTCGCGAGTTCGACGCGGAGGCGCTGCCGCTGCTCGGCGCGGACTACGTGCGGACGTGGACGGAGCTGGAGGAGCACTACCCGTTCCTGGCCGATCACCAAGCGAAGGCACGGCAGGCCAAACGGGCGATCCCGATCGTCGAACTGTCCGAAGAGGACTGAGCCGCTACCGGCGCTTTCCCCACCGCTCGTCGGCCGGTTCCTCTCCGCGCCGCAGCGCGTCCAGGTAGGCCCGATCGACGGCGAAGCGGGCCGCCACCTCGGGACCTTCGGCCACGGCGCCGTGGCCGGGGATCACCACGTCGACGTGCCGGGTGGCCTCCTCCAGCCGGTCGAGGGCCGCCCGGTAGGCGGCAGGCTGACCATCGGGGCGGCGCGGGTCGAGGAGCGGGATCAGGACGTCGGAGAGCATGTCGCCGGCAATCAGGACGCCACGGTCGGCGAGGAGGACGGCGGCGTGGCCGACGGCGTGGGCGTCGTGCTCGATGAGCTCGCCCGGCACGGGGCTGCCGTCCGCGGGCAGCGGGGTGAGGAGCGCGACCAGGTCGAGCGGGATGCCCGACGCGCTCTCCGCGGCCATCGCCTGCGCCCGCTCCCGGGCTTCCGTGGCCACCTCCGCGGCGGCGGGAGTGGCGTAGCGGGGCACGTCGCCGAACCGGGGGTGCCAGAGCAGGTGGTCCCAGTGGGGGTGGGTGCAGAACCCCGCGACCACCGGCAGGCCGAGCTGCTCCACGTCATCGGCGAGCTGGTCCAGCTCGGCACCGTTGATCCCGGGATCGACCAGGACCAGGCCATCGTCCCCGCGCACGACGGTGGTGTTGCTCCAGACCCACTCGCTCTGCCGGACCCAAACGCCGTCGGCCACCTGCTTCAGCATCGGTACACCGTGTCAGTCGGCTCCGCCCGGCGCAATCAAGTCCGCCGGGCGTGTCCCACCGCGGAAACCGCCGGGCACGGGCGGCGGGGCTACCTGCTCGCCACCCGCCGGTACCGCGCCGTGGCCAGCGGAGCGAAGACCGCGATGATCACCACGCAGCACAGGATCGCGTACAGCGCCGCGTTCTCCGCCGGCCACCCCGACGGCGGGGCGCCGAACCGGTTGCCGAACAGGTCCCGCGTCGCGTTGATCACCGCCGTGAACGGGTTCCAGTCCGCGATCGCCTTGAGGAACGGCGGCAGCGTCTGCGTCGGGACGAACGCCGACGAGATGAAGCTCAGCGGGAACATCCAGACCAGCCCGAGGCTCTGGGCGACCTCGACGCTGCGCGCCGCCAGGCCGATCAGCGCGCCGACCCAGGACAGCGCCCACGCGAACATCAGCATCACCAGGTAACCGAGCAACGCGTCCCAGAAGCTGCCGCGGATCCGCCAGCCGACGAGCAGCCCGCACAGCGACATCACGACCAGCGCCACCACGCTGACGACGAGGTCCGACGTCGTGCGGCCGAGGACCACCGCGATCCGGGACATCGGCAGCGAGCGGAACCGGTCGATGATGCCCTTCTGCAGGTCGTTGGCGAAGCCGATGACGGTGAACGCCGAGTTGAAGGCCACCGTCTGGGCGAAGATCCCGGCGATGAGGAACTCGCGGTACGCCGCGCCGCCCGCTTCGCCGCCGATCGCGTTGCCGAAGACGTAGGCGAACAGCAGCACGAACATGATCGGCTGCAGGGTCGCGGCCATCAGCCAGTCGGGGTTGCGGCGGACGTTCATCAGGTTGCGCCACGTGACGATGCCGCCGTCGGAGATGCCTTTCGCGAACGCGTTCACTTCGCCGCCTCCTCGGTGGCTTCGGCACCGTGGCCGGTCAGGGACAGGAAGACGTCGTCCAGCGTGGGCCGGTGCAGTCCGACGTCCTGGACCGCGATGCCGTGGGAGTCGAGCCGGCGCAGGGCCTCGATGAGCGCCTTCGGCCCGGTGTCGACGAGGATTTCGGCCCGCCGTGTGTGGTCGTCGCCGGTCGGTTCGCCGGTGCCGACCTCGCGCAGGACGTCCAGGGTGACCGGCAGGTCCGCGGCCGAAGCGACGACCAGCTCCAGGCGTTCGCCGCCGATCTGGGCCTTGAGCTCGTCCGCGGTGCCGCGCGCGATCACCCGGCCGTGGTCGATCACCACGATCGAGTCGGCGAGCTGATCGGCTTCTTCGAGGTACTGGGTGGTGAGCAGCACGGTCGTGCCGTCGGCGACGAGCTCCTTGATGACCGCCCAGGTGTCGAGGCGCCCGCCGGGGTCGAGGCCGGTGGTGGGCTCGTCCAGCACGACGACGGCCGGTTCGGCGACCAGCGCACCGGCCAGGTCGAGCCGGCGGCGCATCCCGCCGGAATACCCCTTCGCCGGCCGGTCGGCGGCCTCGGCGAGCCGGAACCGCGCGAGCAGCTCCCGGGCGCGCGACCGGGCCTGAGCCTTCCGCCTGCCGTAGAGCCGGCCGACCATGTAGAGGTTCTCGAAGCCGGTGAGGTTCTCGTCGACCGCCGCGTACTGGCCGGACAGCCCGATCCGGCGCCGCACCTGGTCCGGCTCGGCCAGCACGTCGTAACCCGCCACGAACGCCTCGCCCGAGTCCGGGCGCAGCAGTGTGGTCAGGATGCGCACGGTGGTGGTCTTCCCGGCGCCGTTCGGGCCGAGCAGCCCCAGCACCTGCCCGGCCGGGATGTCGAGGTCGACGCCGTCGAGCGCGCGGGTCGAACCATAGGTCTTCACGAGCCCGCGTACCCGGACGGCGACGTCCGGTTCCGGCTGTGGCATGTCGGCTCCCCTTCCGGTGACACCCGACAAGCTAGGCCACCCTGTCTGGTTTGTCCTCCGGGTTTCTCCCGGAGACGCCCCGGACGTGAAGAGGCGGGGAGACCGGATTTCCCGGTCTCCCCGCCTCGGCGGTGCCTGTGCTTCAGGTCAGCTCAGGGTGACGGCCACGTCGTCGATGACGAACGAGGTCTGCAGCGAGCTGTCCTCGGTGCCGGTGAACTTGAGCGCGAGCGTGCTGCCGGCCGCCGACGAGACGTCGATGGTCTTGAGCGCGTACCCGGTCGCCTTGTTCAGGTTGGAGTAGCTGCCCAGCGTCGCGCTGCCGTTGGCCACGGTCAGCTTGTCGTAGGCGGTGGAGGTGGTCGTCTCCGCGGTGTCGATGTGCAGGTAGAACGTCAGGCTGGCGTGGCAGCCTGCCGGGATGGCGACCGACTGCGCGACCGACTCGGTGTGGGTGGAGCCGTAGCCGTCCAGCCAGGCGCTGTACGTGCCGCCGTGAGCCGCTTCACCCGACGAGCTCCACTGGCCGATGGCGGCCGTGGTCCCGGTCCAGCTGCCGCTGCCCGATTCGAAGCCGCCGTTGACGATCTTCTGGCCGGAGCAGCCGCCGGTGGTGCCGACGGTCCAGGTGAACGACGCCGTGCCGGTCCTGGCGGCCGCGTCCTTCGCCGTCACCGTGACGTTCGAGGTGCCCGCGGTGGTCGCGGTGCCCGAGATCGTGCCGGTGGAGGCGTTGATCGACAGGCCGGCCGGGAGGCCGGTGGCCGACCAGGTGTACGGCGCCGTGCCGCCCGAGGCCGACAGCGGCAGGTTCACCGCGGCGCCGGTCGTGGTGGACTGGTTGCCCGGGCTCGAAACGGTGACCGTGCCGGTCGCCGAGCACGTCGGGTCGGCCGACTGCGCCGGCACGCTGATCGCGTCCCACGCCGCCTTGACGGTGTTGAACTCGGTGCAGCTGCCCGGGAAGAGGTTCTTCGCCGCGGTCAGCGTCCAGGTGCGGTACTTCAGGTACGAGCTGCCGGAGGTCTTGAGCAGCATCGCGTTGTAGAAGATCTTCACCGCGGTCTGCACGCCGAGGCCGGTGACCGAGGAGCTGTTGCACGTGGTGCTGGTCGGCTGCCCGTTGGTCGGGTTGGTGCCTTCGGCCAGCAGGTAGAACCAGTGGTTGCCGGGGCCGGCGGCCGCGTGCACCTCACCGTTGGGGACGGAGCTGTCGTAGCAGTTCTTGTCGCCCAGCGCCGACGGGTTGTACATGTTGCGGATCGGGCCGGAACCGACCAGGTTCACCTGCTCGCCGACGAGGAAGTCGGGCTGGTCGTAGGGAGCCGGCTCGTTCGCGAACCACTCGGTCGAAGCACCGAAGACGTCCGCGACGAACTCCTGGGTGCCCGAGCCGGAGATGCCGCCGGGGGTGTGGTCGTCGATGCCGTGGCCGTGCTCGTGCGCCACGACGTCGATCGAGCCGATCCAGCCGCCGGCGGTGTTCTTGCCGATCTGGACCTGCGTGCCGTCGTAGTAGGCGTTCTGGTCGTTCAGGCCGACGCGGATCGGCCAGCCGCCGCCGCTGCCGTCGAAACCGTTGCGGCCCAGCCACTGCGAGAGCATCTTGTTCTCGGTCTGGGCGGCGAACAGTGCGTCGACGCAGCCGGTTTCGCGGTTGCTGGCGGTGCCGTTGCCCCACAGGTCGTCCGGCCCGCTGAACGTGGTGTTGTTGGCCGCGTCCTGGCAGGCCGTGTTCGTGATGGCCGGGTCCTTCAGCGTGTACGTGCTGCCCGAGTGCGTGGTGTCGAGGTGCACCGGGTTCGGGCCGTTCCACGCGCTGGTGCCGTCGCCGTTCATGACGTGCTCCTGCGTGTGGAGCACCTTGCCGGTGGCGGCGTCGACGACGACGTCGAGCCGGCTCGGCCCTTCGGCGTCCCGGCCGACGACGGTGCTCTTCCACGCCAGCGTCGGCGTGCCGAGCGCGTAGACGACCTGCTCCGCCGGGCTCACGCTGTCCACGGCGGACAGCTGCTGCCGCGCGGTCGCTTCGGCCGCGGCCTTCGACACCTTCGCGGTGGTGGTGGCGAGGTTGATCGTCTGGTCCTGGGCGACGGAGGTGCCGAGCACCTGGCCCGTCGAGTTGGTCGCCACCACGAAGTCGCCGCCCACCACGGGCAGGCCCTTGTAGCTGCGTTCGTAGGGGATGTACTGGAGGCCGTTGGTCGAGGAGATCGCCTTCTTGGCCAGGAAAACGTCGTCCGCGCCGGCGTGCAGCACGGCGGGCTTGCTCGCGACGAGACCGGCCGCCGCGGAGACGGCCATGGTCTGGGCGTCCTGGACGGCGTTCGGGGCGGCGGGCTGGGCCTGGGCGGTCGTGGTCGTGCACACCGCGGCGATCAGCGCGCCGCTCGCGGCCAAGACGATAGGACGTCTCAGTTGCATCGAGAGATCTCCTCCGGGCAGGGCGAACCGACCCGGGGACAAAGCCGGGCCGAGAACGGGGATGGCGGGGAAAATGGTGCGGCTTAGCGGAAATCAGGATCCGGTGTACAAGCCTCGTGAACAAGCGACGAACGTACGGTCTTATCCGGAAGTCGCAATACCTCCTAAATAGGACATTCGACACCATTAGGACTTCGGCTGCTGACTGTCCATTGAGGACTTGATCAGGATCACCGCCGTTCGGACGATCTTGACTGCGTCCGAACGACGAGGGCCCCTTCGCCGGAGTGATCGGCGAAGGGGCCCTCGGTGGTGCTGGGGTCAGGCGGTCTTCTCACGCTTCGGGAGCTTCCAGCCCGGGCGCACGAAGTGGCACGTGTACCCGTTCGGGATGCGCTGCAGGTAGTCCTGGTGCTCCGGCTCGGCCTCCCAGAAGTCACCCACCGGGCTGACCTCGGTGACGACCTTGCCGGGCCACAGCCCCGAGGCCTCGACGTCGGCGATCGTGTCTTCGGCGACGCGCTTCTGCTCGTCGTTCTCGAAGAAGATCGCCGACCGGTAGCTCAGGCCGATGTCGTTGCCCTGGCGGTTCTTCGTCGTGGGGTCGTGCACCTGGAAGAAGAACTCGAGCAGGTCGCGGAACGTGGTCCGGGCGGGGTCGTAGACCACCTCGATGGCCTCGGCGTGCGTGCCGTGGTTGCGGTAGGTGGCGTTCGGGACGTCGCCGCCGCTGTAACCGACCCGGGTCGAGAGCACCCCGGGCTGACGGCGGAACAGCTCCTGCATCCCCCAGAAGCAGCCGCCGGCCAGGACGGCCCTTTCGGTTGACGTGGTCACGGCGTCACTCCTTCTCCTCGTGCGGTGTTACCGCCTGTACAACTTCCCCGGGCCCCCGATGATTCCACGCGGGCATTACGGAAGCCTGACGTCCGGTGCCCCCGATTCGCCGTCGCTTCCGGCGGTGCGACGTGGGACGATGGGCCCGGGACGGGATGACTCCCGGGAGGCGCGATGCGCGACGACATCGCCTCGGAACAGACTGGCGGCGCGTTGGTCGCCGAAGTGCAAGGCGAGTTGGACATCGACTCGGTGTTGCGGTGGACGACGGTGCTCGAAGCCGCCATCTGCGAGCTGCCGGGGCCGCACCTGCTGGTGCTCGACCTCGGCAGGTTGGAGTTCCTTTCGGTCCGGGGGGCCGTCGGCGTACTGCGCGTGTTCGCCCTGTGCCGGGAACGCCGGATGGCGGGCTGCCTGATCGCGCCGTCCGGCGGCGAGGTCGAGCGAGCGGTCCGGCTCACCGGGCTGAACGTTCAGGTGCCGGTGTTCGCCCACCGGCTGCTCGCGATCGCCGCGTACCAGCCGGTCGAAATGCGGTGGTGGCTGTCGTGCTAGCTCGCGCCGTTCAGCGGCGCGGCCAGGATCTCGGTCAGCCGCGGTCCGACATCCACGACGCCGTCACACTTAGTGGCGACCGGCTCGGCGCACACCGAGACCGGCCGCCGCAGGCTTCGGCGGAGCGGAGTCAGCCGAGCCCGTAGGTCTGCGGATAGTCCGCTGTGCACACGAGCGTGTCGCGGTGGGGGCGGTCGCCTGGCGGGGCGATCAGCGGGCTGGTGGTGTGCATGAACCGAGCATCCTCGAACACGATGAGCTGTCCGGGTTCCAGCCGCTGCGCGTGAACGGGCGTGCCTGGGTCCTCCGGGCGGAACAGCGACGTCGAGGCGCCGGTGCCGGCTCGGTCCACGACATAGATGAACACGAGCTCCTCTCCGTCGGCGTGCGGTCGGGTCACGATGTTGGTGAACGTCCGGAAGATGTTGACACCGAACGTCCCCCGCGGCCGGCGGCGGTATACCGGAACCAGGCTCAGCGCGGCGCGGATCCAGGACGCGAACAGCGGATCATGGGCCACCGGGGTACGCGAGTACTCACGGCGCTCGGGGCGTCCGCCACGGTCTTCGATGGCGATCTCGGGGTGCTCGGTCAGGGCCGGGGTCTCGCCGTGCCACGCGTACTCGACGACATCACGGGCGCGTTCCCGGTCGGCGGGGATGTCGCCCGGGTAGCGGCGGAGCACGTCCGGGGTGAAGTACGTGCGCAGCAGGTGGTCGCGCAGCCGTGTGCCGGGCAGGCCGAGTTCATCGTCCGACACGACCACGTAGCCATCGGTGTCGAGTTGCTTGCGAACCAGCGAGAGGTCTTCACCGGCAGAATCGGAAAGGTCGAGAGCCATACGTTCGTCCCAACGTGGAGGAAGGGGAGCGTGCGGAGTTGGTTCAGCCGAACTGCTCGGCCTGGACCCGGCGGATCAGCGCGCGGCTCTCGTCGGGTTCGAGGGAGGCGGCCACCAGAGCGCCGTGGTACCCGCGGTAGTACTCGACCGTCTTGGCGGTCTCGATGTGCCGGAATCCGGCGTGGGTTTCGATGTGCACGATGTCGCGGTCCAGCTCGTTCTCGAACTCGAAATAGGCGTACATGCAGGTCATCGAGAATTCCGGGGGGTGGGAGAACGGGAACACGCGCAGTTCGATGTTCGGCGCGGTCGACCGTTCGACCAGGTGGTCCAGCTGGGCGCACATGATCTCGCGAGACCCGACCAACTGCCGGACGGCGCACTCGTGGGTCACCGCGACCAGCTTCAGCGGGGGCATGTCGTCGCGCTCGGTGAGGACGTGCTTGCGGTGCTCCCGCAGTTCGACGAGCCGCTCGACCTCTTCGGCCGACCACCACGGCTCGTGCGTCGAATACTGGGCGCGGGCGTAGTCGGGAGTCTGCAGGAGCACCGGCAGCAGCGGGATCGTGTAGATCCGGGCCACCGCCGCTTCGGACTCGTACGCGAGGTGGGCGTCGAGCCCCGGGGTCGCCGTGGTCTGCGAGTAGTCGGTCCACCAGCCCTGCCGCCCGGACGCCTTCACCCAGCGCATCAGCTGCTCGGCCAGCTGCGTGTTCTCGATGCCGTAGAAGCGGATCAGGTCGCGGACGTCCCTGGCCTGCGGGCTGCCCTGCGCGTTCTCGAGCCGGGAGAGCTTCGACGTCGAGACCAGCAGCGCTTCGGCCACTTCCTCGAGGGTGCGGCCGGACTCGTCGCGCAGGCTCTTGAGCGTGTCCGCGATCCGTCGGCGCGGCACGATCGGGCCTTGCGTGGTGACCATGGGACCTTCGTTCTTGCGATACGCTGGGTTGCAGGGCGGGAACTGGTGTTTTGGGATTCCCGCTGAGCAAGACAGTACCGGAGCCGGGTCCGCACTTCCGCCGTTTTGCCTCGTATGGGCTAGCGAAAGGCCCCGTGTACGTGGTCCAAGGCGTACCTGCCGGACGGCCGGATGGGTTGCGGGATGCAACCCCGCAGTGTGGGATTTGCATCGGACGGGTTCGACGGAACTTGGTTGCGGCACGGAAATTGACGTAGAGAATTTCCGGCTCTATGAGTCTCGGGGCGAGGTCTGTCCCATTACGAATCTCGCATCGACTTTACTTTTCGTCGTCCCGGCGTGCTACTGATGACAGTGTCAGTCTGCTCGGGGACGGAGTCCGGTCGATGATGAATATTCTTGTCTCGTGGATATCTCTGTTGGCGTCGATCGGCGCTGTGGGCGCGGCGATCTGGGCGACCCGTCGAAACAGTGTGTCCTTGCTGAAGGCGAATTCGCTGCGCGTAACCACCGAAGTCTTCCAGCAAGTTCGTTCGGTCGAGTTTCGTGAGCATCTGACCAAGGTGTTCGCTGGAATCGGTGAGGATCCCCCCGAGGGGGAAGGGATCGACTCGCTCTCGGCGGCACACCGAGACAGCGTGTATGCAGTATGCTACTTCTTCGATTACTTGGGTGTATTGTTGGCTTTTGGCATGATAGAGAAGGATGTTATCCTGAGTTCTTTGGGGACGCATATCATGCGGGCCTGGTATCTGCTGCAGCCCTATATCATGGCGGAACGCGTATATCGGATACGTGTGTGTCCGAGTGATGCACCCACCGGTTTCTTGGTTTACTTCGAGTATTTGGTCGTTCTGGTGCGAAAATCGGGTGGTCGAAGCGCAAGCGAGGTCATCGTGCGGCGACTGGGACTGCCTAAGCTTGACATGCCTGCTGTCGGTGGCACGAGCGACGGAATGCATGTTTGATCCCTGTACGGTCGGTAACCGCCCTGCCCGGTGGACGCGCTCCCGGTCCACCGGGTTTCAGGTCACTCGCCGCGCATCGAGCGGCGGATCTCGGCCAGGCGGTCCTTCGCCGCCTGGTCGCGGTCCGCGATCTTCTTGTCGAGGGTCTCGGCCGTGTTTTCCGTGCCGAGGCCGGCGACATCGGCGGCGCCGAGCGACGTCGTGTACCGGTTCTCGATCTTGTCCCGGACGAAGTCGAAGCTGGGCACGCCGCCTTCGCTGTAGTCCGGGTCCGGCAGCGGTGCCGGCGGGATCGCCAGTGCCGCGGTCGGGGTGTCGTCGACGATCTCGCCCTCGACCACGTTCGGGTCGCCGTCGGGTGTGCTCATCTCCCGACCTTAGCGCCGGTGGGGGCAGTCCGGCCGGGACCAGTGGGTAATTCGGCCGTGGGCCGGGCCGGTGCGGTGGGGAATTCTCGACGGGCACAGCCGGTGTCCGGAGGGAGCAGACCATGAGTGCCGGGACCTACCGCGCCGAAACGGCGGAGATGGCAGCGGTCGTCGAGGCGGTCGAAGACGTCGGGTCGGCCTTCCGGTCGGCGACCCGCGACCTGGAAGGCCTGGTGCTGGACGCACTGTCGTTCGCCGGGATCGGCAGCGCGGTCGCGGCCGCGAACTCGGCGTTGCACTCCTCGCTGGCCGGCGCGCTCCAGAAACTCCTCGACCTCGTGACGAACGTGAACCAGAACGTCCGGACGGCCGCGGAAGGCTACCGCGCCGCGGACTCCGACGTCGCCCAGGCCTACGGCGGCGGGCAGGGAGGGGGTGCCGCGGCCGCGGCGGCGGCGCCACGGCAGCTGGATCCCCGCGTCGTCGACTCGATCATGCGGTCCGAAGGCGCGACGGGGGAGCAGGGCGGCGTGCCCGAGGCCTACGGCTTCCGGCAGAACATGCACAACGGCTACGACCGGATCATCGCCGCGCGCGAGCGCTACGGGATCGGCAGCGCCGAGGAACGCGCGGTCGTCGCCGACCTGATGACCGCGAACGCGCGCACGGCAGGCGCCCTCGAATTCACCGATCCCGGCACCCAGGCCGCGATCATGTCCGGGGCGCACATGCGCGGGGCCGGCGGCGTGCGGGCCATCCTCAACCACCTGGCGGGCGACGACATCGTGCGGAGCTCACGCACGCTCGGCGACGCGGCGATCCAGCACGTGCAGGGCCTGACGCCCGAGCAGTTCCAGCAGGAGTTCCGCGACGCGCGCATCGAATACGACCGCCGGATCTACGGCGGGACGACGACCACCCAGGGCGGCCACACGCAGAACTGGTGGGACCGCTACGGCACCGGCCTGACCCGGCGCTACGACCGCGAACAGACGGAGTTCCTCGGGCTTTCCCGGCCGCCGGAGTGATTCCCGGTTCTCCCGATTCGAAGATCGGTCGGCTGGGCACTCTCTTTGCGTAGCCGAACGACAACGGGAGGCGCACGATGAACCGGAGGATGATCGCACTACTGGGCGGGGTCGCCGCGATGGCGGGGACCGTGGCGTTCGCGGGAACGGCTGAAGCGGCGTCGACGCCGTGCAGTGCCGAAGCGAAGGCCTGCGTCCAGCGCAGTTCGAATACCGCGTGGCTGACCGACGGCGCCGGGAACGTCACCTACGGCGGCGTCCCGATCACCGTGGGACTGCCGAAGTACCCGACCCCGCTGGGGAAGTTCCACGTGCAGTACAAGGACATCGACCACTACAGCAAGCAGTACAACGGGCCGATGCCGTACTCGGTGTTCTTCACCACCACCGGGGTCGCGTTCCACCAGGGCAGCCTGAAGGCCAAGTCCCACGGGTGCGTGCACCTTTCGCACGGTGCCGCGGTGACCTTCTACAACTCGCTGCACCCGGGTGACGTCGTCGAGGTCGTGCCCTGATCCGTCCGTTGTGGACGGTCGAGCAGCGCGCCGGTGACGGCGCCGAACACCACGTGATCCAGGATCTGCGGCCCCCGCGGCAACGCCCGCACGGCGGGGTACGCGCGGGCCGCGATCCCGAGATCCAGCGCCGCGATGGCCAGACCGGCGACCGCGCCACCACCGGCGCCGAGCCGCCGGCGACGCGCGGCCGCGGCGAGCACGCAGGTCCAGGCGCCGGAGACGACGACGTGCGCGACCAGCCCGGCGGCGACGCCGGGCCCGGCGCGCCGGCCCGGCAGCGCCGTGGCCGCCCCGCCGGTGGGCCGCCAGTACTCCCCCCCCGGGAGGATGGCCGACGCGGGCGTCGGGTTA
>NZ_JBEZYB010000028.1:0-93894 GCF_040638285.1 Amycolatopsis sp. NPDC026612 | reverse complement strand
TGGCCCGGTTCGCGAACCGGGCCACCCCGCCGGTCACCAGCCGACGGCGACCACCAGCCACTGCGGGTCCCCGTGCGAGACGAACGAGGACTGCGCGGCCACGTCGTCGTACGGGAAGCCGTACGCGAGGTGGTTGATGCCGTGGTCGTGCCAGAACTTCGCGTAGTAGTTCGCCGGCGCCGCCTGGTAGTACCGGGCCGGGTCCTGCCACTGCGACTGCGGCAGGTGCGCGGTGTGCCGGTTCAGCGCCGCGCACAGGTCCGGGTTCCCGGCCAGCGAACCGGCGCACCCGGTGATGTTCGACGTGGGCTCGTTGACCCCCACCGACTGCGCGTAGGACGTGAAGTAGTTCGCGTACCGGCCGCCGGCGCGGAAGTCCGGCGCGCTGCCCGGCGCCGGGATCCGGTACGGCGCGTCGACCGTCGCCAGGCCCTTGAACTCGGTCGGCACCTCGGCCTGGAACCGGGCGAACGTGGCCGAGCGGTCCTCTTGGAACAGCGGGTAGCCGTCGCCGACCTGGACGTCGTAGCCGTCGTGCGCGTGCAGCCGCATGGCCAGCTTCAGCGCGAACGCGTCCACCCGGGTGGTGTTGCCGTTGAACGCGTCCGGGCCGACGGTGAACTCGATGAAGTCGGCGTACTGGCCGTTCGGCGTGCCGAGGGAGAAGTACATCCGCCCGGCCGAGTTGGCCGGCATGTCGAGGTAGGGCTGCTCGGCGATCGAGTGGGTCTGGCCGCCGAAGGTCCAGTACACCTGGCTGTCCGGGTACTTGCCGTTGGTCCGGTTGAGCACCTTGACGGTGAGCACGTTCCGCGCGGCCGGGATGGTGCCGGTGTCCCCCCAGAACGAGTCGGGCGGGACGCCGGCGCCGGGCTGCGTGGTGCCGCCGCCGGTGCCGAAGACCTGGAACTCCCACAGCGAGACGCCGTAGGGCGTGGCCCGTGCGGTCGTGGACAGCCGCACGTACCGCCCGGACCCGGTGACGGCCAGCGTCTGCGTGCCGCCGGTTCCGGTGGTCGTCTGGTACACAGTGGACCAATTGGACCCGTTGTCCGACAACTGGATCTGGTACGCCGTGGCGTAGGCGGCTTCCCAGCGGAGCACGACCTGGCTGACCGTCGCGGCGCCGCCGAGGTCCACCTGGATCCACTGTGGATCGCCGAACTGCGACGACCACCGGGTGCCGGTGTTGCCGTCCACCGCGGCACTCGCCGGGGTTCCGGTGTTCTCCACCGACGACGCCGTGACGGGTTTCCCTTGGGAAATCAGGGTGTCGGCCGCTTCGGCGGAAGGCACGGCGAAGCCGAGCGCGGCGACCGCGAGGGCCGCCGCCAGCGTCGCCAAGCGGGGACCGGGTCCGCGGCGAAGGCGCCGCGGCGGAGCGTTCGTGGGCATGGTTCCTCCCTGGCCGGGAACGGGGGCGGACCCGCCGCCGGTCAGGGGACGGCATCGTCCGGCTCGTCCCCTTCAACGCCGGGCGGATGCCTGGGAAGGCCGGCCGGGGACGCTCGGTAAAGAGGTTCATACCAACGCCCCGGACATGTCAACCCTTGACAGTTCGCCGCCGGGGACCGATATTCGGAACCGATTCACCTCGAACCTCTGCGTGGCGCCGCCACCCGCTCAGGGGCCGGCTCACAGGAGTCAGCCATGCCCAGCGGCGCCCGTCACCCCCGGTCCGCCTCGCCGTGCACGCGGCACGGCCGTCCGCCGCACCCTAGGCGAACACCGACCGCCGCGCGGCGACCCACTCCGCGTACGTCGTTCCCGGCCGCCCCAGCAGTTCCTCGACGACCCCGGTCGGCACCTGCGGGTGCCGCAGGGTTTCTTCGAAGCCGCCCAGTATCCAGTCGACGGCCGTCTCCGGGACGCCGAAGCCGATCCACTGCGCGCGCTGCTCCGCGGGAGTCAGCTCGCGGAACCGGATTTCCTTGCCCAGCACCGAAGCCAACGTCTCGACCTGGGCCCGGGTGCTGCTCGCCGCCGGTCCACTGAGGACGTACGTGGCACCGGCGTGCCCGTCCGCCCCCAGCACCCGGGCGGCCACCGCCGCGATGTCGCCGAGGTCGATGGGCGTCTGCGTCGCGTCGCCGTAAGCCATCGCGACCTCGCCCGCGCGGACCATGGGGGCCCAGTCGAGCGTGTTGTCCATGAAGGCACCGGGCCGCAGGAACGTCCAGGCGAACCCCGCGTCCCGGACCGCGGCCTCGACGGCGCCGTACTCGTGACCGCTGGACCCCTCGTGGGCGTCGCCAACACTGCTGCCGGACAACGCGACGACCCGCTCGATGCCGGCTTCGGCCGCCAGCTCGCAGAACCGCCGCACGGTCCGCGCCATCGGCGCCAGGTACACCGCCGAGACGCCCTTGAGCGCCCCCGGCAGGGTCGACGGCTTCGCCAGCGACCCGACGACCACCTCGGCCTCCGCCGGCAGCTTCGCCCGCTCGGGATCGACGGTCAGCGCCCGCACCGGCACTCCGGCCGCGACCAGCTCGTCGACCACCAACCGGCCGACGCTGCCGGTCGCGCCCGTCACCAGGATCGTCATGAGCACCCTCCTTGTTCTCGTATGGCGTACGATATCGTACGCCATACGAGAACCCCGGTGCACGGAAAAAGCGATTTCAGGAGGTGATGGTCGGCAGTTCCGGCGCGGCGACGTCGTAGACCTTGCCGTCCTGGGTGAGCAGCGCCGCGAGCACCTTGGCCTTCCGGTCCGTCTGCTCCGCGGTCCCCCAGCGGACGATCTTGCCGCTCGCCAAGGTGAACTCGACGCTCGCCGGGGTCCTCGCCGTCGCGGTCGTGACCTGCTTGAGCAGCTGTTCCGGAATCACGCCCAGCACCGCCGTCACCGCACGGGTCACCGGGTCGTCCGCCGACACCTTCGGGAGCTTCAGCTCCGGCAAGCCCGGGGGGCGCGCCGAGACCGTCTTGAACACCACGCCGCCGCCGTCGACCAGGTGGACGCCGTCGCCACCCGGGCCGCTGTCGAAGAACGCGATCGCCGTCCGCTCGGTCACCGTGATGTCGACCGTGTTCGGCCAGGAGCGCGAGACCTCGACCGTCGCGATGCCCGGCATCGCCGCCACCCGGTCGCGGATCTCGTCGATGCCCAGCCGCAGCATCGGCTTGTCGGCCGGCACCGCGGCCACCGTGCGGATCTGGTCGGCCGCCACCGTGCGCGAACCGCTGACCGAGACGTCCTTCACCCCGAGCATCGAGCTGAAGAACAGGAGGTACGTCATGGCCACCAGGGTGAGCACGCTCAGCAGCGCGACCCACCGGCGGCGGATCTCGACCTGCCGCCGAGGCCGGCGCGGCCCCGAAGGCCGGGCGCCGGGCTTGGGCCGCGCGGCGCGGGTCCGGCGGCGCTCCTCCTCGGACCGCCGCCCCCGCCGTTCCCTCGCCAGGGCAGCGCGATCCCGTGCGTCCTCCTCGGACGGACGGCGGCGTTCCCTGGTCGGACTCATGGCCTCAGCGCTTGTCCAGCTCGGCGAGGATCTCCGGCCCCAGCTGCGTCACGTCCCCGGCGCCCATGGTCACCACCAGGTCGCCGGGCTTCGCCAGCCCGGCCACCAGCGGCGCGGCGACGTCGAACGCCGGCTCGTAGTGCACCGGCGCGGTCACCCGGTCCGCGATCAGCGCACCGGTGATGCCGGGCTCAGGCTCTTCGCGCGCGCCGTAGACGTCCAGCACGACGACCTCGTCGGCCAGCGACAGCGCCTCGGCGAACTCCGCCGCGAACGTCTTGGTCCGCGAGAACAGGTGCGGCTGGAACACCACGAGCACCCGCCCCGCCCCGGCCGCCGTGCGCACCGCGCGCAGCTGCGCGGACACCTCGGTCGGGTGGTGGGCGTAGTCGTCGTAGACGCGGACGTCGCCCGCCCGGCCCTTGAACTCGAAGCGGCGCCGCACCCCGCCGAACGCCGCGAGCCCGTCGACCAGACCGGGCACCGGCGCGCCGAGCTCGATCCCGGCCAGCAGGGCCGCGACCGCGTTCAGCGCCATGTGCTCGCCCGGCACCGCGACCCGGATGTCGACCAGCTCGCCCCGCAGCGCGAGCTGCACGATCCCACCGTCCGGCAGCGGCTGGTAGGACGTGATTTCCGCGTCGTCGACCCCGCTGACCCGTTGGCCGTACCGCTGCACCCGGACCCCGCGCTTGGCGGCCTCGTCGCCCAGCGCGTCGGCCCCTTCGTCGTCGGCGCAGACGATCAGCAGCCCACCCGGCTGGATCCGGTCGACGAAGTCGGAGAACACCTTGGTGTAGGCCTCGGCCGTGCCGTGGTGGTCCAGGTGGTCCGGCTCGACGTTCGTCACGACCGCGACCGACGGCGAGTAGGTCAGGAACGAGCCGTCGCTCTCGTCGGCCTCGGCGACGAACACGCCACCCTCGCCGTGGTGGGCGTTGGCCCCGGACTCGTTGAGGTCGCCGCCGATGGCGAACGACGGATCCAGCCGGCAGTGCTGCAGCGCGACGGTGAGCATCGACGTCGTCGACGTCTTGCCGTGCGTGCCCGCGATGCAGGCGACGCGGTGGCCTTCCATCAGCCCGGCCAGCGCCTGCGCCCGGTGCAGCACCGGGATGCCCGCCGCGCGCGCCGCGGCCAGCTCGGGGTTGGTCTCCTTGATCGCCGTCGAGACGACCACGGACGAAGGCGGTTCCGGAAGCGCGGAAATGTTCGCGGCGGCCTGGCCGACGAACAGCTCGGCGCCCTGGGCGCGCAGCGACAGCAGCGCGCGCGACTCCTTGGCGTCCGAGCCCGACACGAAAGCGCCCCGGGCCAGCAGGATCCGCGCGATGCCGGACATGCCGGCCCCGCCGATCCCGATCAGGTGCGCCCGGCGCAGTTCTTCGGGCAACTCAAGCACCGGCAGCCTCCAGGACGATCTTGGCGAGGAGTTCGTCGGCCTCGCGGTGGCCCATGCCGACCGCCGCCGCGCCCATCTTCGCGACGCGGTCGGCGTCGGTGACCAGCGGGACGACCAGGTCGGCGACCTTGGCCGGGGTGAGGTCGGCGTCGAAGACCATCAACGCGGCTCCGGCGTCGACGGCGGGCCGGGCGTTGCTGGCCTGCTCGCCGTTGCCGTGCGGCAGCGGGACGAACACCGCGGGCAGCCCGACCGCCGTCACCTCGGCGACGGTCATCGCCCCCGACCGGCACACCGCGACGTCGGCGGCCGCGTAGGCCAGGTCCATCCGCTCCAGGTACGGCACCGGCACGTACGCCGGCCGGCCCGGGAACTCCTGCACGACCAGGGTGTTCTTCGGCCCGTGCGCGTGCAGGACACCGACGCCGGCGTCCGCGAGGTCCTTCGCCGCGCCGGACAGTGCGCTGTTGATCGACTGCGCGCCCTGCGAGCCACCGAACACCAGCAGCGTCGGCGCGTCCGGGTCCAGCCCGAAGTGCTTGCGGGCCTCGGCTCGCAGCGCCGCGCGGTCCAGCGACGTGATCGACCGCCGCAGCGGGATCCCGACGACCTCGGCGTTCGGCAGGGGCGTGCCACCGACGGCGACCGCGACGCGCTTGGCGAACCGGGCACCGACCTTGTTCGCCAGGCCCGGCGACTGGTTGGCCTCGTGCACGACGATCGGGACCCGCCCGCGCGCGGCCAGGTAGGCGGGCAGCGCAACGTACCCGCCGAAGCCGACGACGACGTCCGCGCCGACCCGGTCGAGCACCTCGCGGGTCTTGCGCACCGAGTCGCGGACCTTCAGCGGCAGCTTGAGCAGCTCCGGCGTCGGCTTGCGCGGCAGGGGCACCGGCGGGATCAGCTCGAGGGGGTAGCCGCGGGCCGGGACGAGCTTGTTCTCCAGGCCCCGCTCGGTGCCGAGCGCCACGACCTTCGCGTCCGGTCGCAGCCGCATGACGGCGTCGGCCAGTGCGAGGGCGGGTTCGATGTGTCCTGCGGTGCCACCTCCGGCGACCACGACCACGGGCCCCTTGCCCGCGGCGGCTCGCTCGGTTCCCTTGACGGGCTTACTCACCTATGACCTCTCCGGTTCGCGGTACTCCGGGTACCACGGCTCGCTGTTGTCCGCGCGGCCCCGCCGCGAGACGTGCTCGTGCGGGTCGTGCTCGTCCGTGCCGCGCTGCGGCGCACCGGCTCGCGGACCGACCTGCGTCGTTCCTGAGCCGGGGCGGGCCGGGCCGCACGGGGCGCCGGCCTGGCCGCCTTCGCCCCACTCCGCCCCGCCGCCTTGCGCGTGGCGGGCGGTCGGTACGGGTCGGGCGCGGGCAGCCGCAGCAGACGCCCGAATTTACCCGGCCCCTGTGTGCGCAGCGCGGCCACCGCCTCCGGTTCGTGCCGGGCGGCGTTCGCGAGCACCCCCATGATGAGCATGGTGATCACCAGGGAGGTGCCGCCGTAGGAGATGAGCGGCAGCGTGACGCCGGTGACGGGCAGCAGGCCGACGACGTAGCCGATGTTGATGCCGGCCTGCGCCACGAGGAACACCGTCAACGTGCCGGAGACGATCCGGATCCACGGGTCGATGTTGCGGGTGGCGATCCGCAGGCCCACGATCGCGACCCCGGCGAACAGGGCGAGCACGACGACGCAGCCGATCAGGCCGAGCTCCTCGCCGATCAGGGCGAAGATGAAGTCGTTCTGCACGTTGGGCAGGTAGCCCCAGTTGGACGTGCCCTGGCCGAGGCCCTTGCCGAAGAACCCGCCGTCGGCCAGGGCGAGCTTGGCCTGGTTGGCTTGGAAACCGTCGGCGCTGGTATCGGCGTCCGAGGACAGGAACGACAGCACCCGCTGCAGCCGGTACGACGAGATGATCGCCAGCACCAGCACGCCCGCGAGACCGCCTGCCATGATCACGCCGAACAGCCGTTTCGGCGCACCGGCGAACCACAGCAGGGACAGCAGCACGACGGCGAGAGTGACCGTGCCGCCGAGGTCGGGCTGCAGCATCAGCAGCCCGAACATCAGCAACGCGATCGGCACGACGGGCACCAGCAGGTGCCGCCACTGGTGGATCACGTTGTACTTGATGACCAGGATGTGCGCGCCCCAGAAGGCCAGCGCGACCTTCGCGGCCTCGACCGGCTGGAAGGTGAAGTCGCCGAGCTTGAACCAGCCCTGCGAGCCGTTGACCGTCGAGCCCAGCGGGGTGAGCACGAGCACCAGCAGGCCGAGACAGATCACCGTCGCGGTCGCCGACATCCGCCGGATCCGCTCCAGGTTGACCCGCAGACCGAGCCAGAAGACGACCGAGCCGACCGCGACGAAGACGACGTGCTTGGTGAACAGCGAGTACACGCCGCTGCCGGTCTTCGGGTTGTAGGAGGTGACCGACGACGCCGAAAGCACCATGACGATGCCGATGACGGTGAGCACCCCGGTCAGGGCCAGCACGAGGTGGAACGACGCCAGCGGCCGCGAAAGCCACGCGGTCAGCGCGGTCCGGAAGGCGACGAAGCCGCTCTCCTTGCGCTCGCGGCGCGGCCGCTTCGGCGGCAGTTCGGGCTTGGCCTCAGCTGTCGTCACTCGGGTCCCCCGCAGCGTCGTCGCGGAGGACGTGCACGGCCGCGGCGAACGCGTCGCCGCGCTCGCCGTAGCTCGAGAACATGTCCAACGACGCCGCGGCGGGCGCCAGCAGCACCACGTCACCGGGCCGGGCCATCGCGCTGGCCGCACTCACCGCCGCAGTCATGGGTTCATCGTCACCCGGACGGAGGCTGTTCACCGGGACATCCGGCGCGTGTCGCGCAACCGCGGCGGCGATCACGGGTGAATCGACGCCGAGGAGCACGACTCCGCGCAGGCGGCCGGCGATGCTGCTCACCAGCTCGTCGACCGAGGCGCCCTTCAGCTGGCCCCCGGCGATCCACACGATGCTCTCGTGCGCCCGCAGCGAGCCGGCGGCCGCGTGCGGGTTGGTGGCCTTCGAGTCGTTGACGTACCGGACCCCGGCCACCTCGGCGACCTCCACGGCCCGGTGCGGGGCCGGCTGGTACTCGCGCAGGCCCTTCGCCACGGCGTTCGGCGAGACGCCGTGGGCCCGGGCCAGCGCGGCCGCGGCAAGGGCGTTCGCGACGTTGTGCGGGCCCGCGGGACGGACGTCGGAGAGGGCGGCCAGTGCCTCGGCGGTGTTCGCCGGGTCGGCGACGAAGGCGCGGTCGACCAGCAGGTCCTCGACCACGCCGAGTTCGCCCTCGCGCGGGGTGTCGAGCTGGAAGCCGACGCGGCGGGCGCTTTCCGGCGCGTGCTCGGCGGCGATCCGCGTGGACCACTCGTCGTCGGCGTTGTGCACGGCGACCTTGGCCCGGGTGTAGACCCGGCCCTTCGCGGCCGCGTACTCGTCCATCGAGCCGTGCCAGTCGATGTGGTCCTCGGCCAGGTTCAGCACCACGGCCGCGTCCGGAGCCAGCGTCGAGGACCAGTGCAGCTGAAAGCTCGACAGCTCCACGGCGAGCACCATGTACCCGGCCCGCACGGCGTCGAGAGCCGCGTAGCCGATGTTCCCGCAGGCCACGGCGTTGGAGCCGGCCGCATTGAGGATCGACTCGAGCATGCCCGCGGTGGTCGTCTTGCCGTTGGTGCCGGTCACCACCAGCCAGGACGGCGGGTGCTCCCGCAGCCGGCCGACGCGCCAGGCCAGCTCGACGTCCCCGATGACCTCGACCCCCGCCTCGGCGGCGGCCGCGAGCAGCGGCGACGTCGGCCGCCAGCCGGGGCTGGTGACGACCAGGACGACGTCCGGCGGCGGCTCGGTCAGCCCGGGCACCAGCTCGGCGCCGAGGCCTTCGAGCTCGGCCAGGCGCTCGGCGTTGCCGTCGGTGACGGTGACGCGGGCACCCAGCTCGACCAGCACCGGGACCACCGACTTGCCGGTGACCCCGGCCCCGGCGACCAGCACGTGACGACCGGCGATCTCTTCCACTTCCAACCTTCCTCCCCGCCACCACCCTCAACGGAGGCGCTCCGCGCCGCCGGCGCTAGCCGCCGAGACCCAGCTGCTCGCTGTAGAACAGGCCGAGCCCGAACATGCAGCAGATCGCCGACAGCAGCCAGAACCGGATGATCACCGTGGTTTCGGCCCAGCCCGCGAGCTCGAAGTGGTGGTGGAACGGCGCCATCCGGAACAGCCGGCGCCGGGTCGTCCGGAACACCGCGATCTGCGCGACCACCGAGATCATCTCGACCATGAACAGGCCGCCGATGACGATGGCGAGCAGTTCGGTGCGGGTGGTCATGGACAGCCCGGCGACCAGGCCGCCGAGGGCCAGCGAGCCGGTGTCGCCCATGAAGATCTTCGCCGGGGCCGCGTTCCACCAGAGGAACCCGACGCAGGCGCCGGTCGCCGCGGCGGCGACCACGGCCAGGTCCAGCGGGTCGCGGACGTCGTAGCAGGCGGCCGCGGGGCCGTTCGCGCAGGACAGCCGCTCCTGCCAGAACGAGATGACGACGTAGGTGGCCAGCACCATCGCCGCCGCGCCGCCGGCCAGGCCGTCGAGGCCGTCGGTGAAGTTCACCGCGTTCGACCAGCCGGAGATCACGACGTAGCAGAAGATCACGAAGATCACCGACGGGAACGTGATCAGCGCGAGGTCGCGGACGTAGGAGAGGCTCTCCGAGGCCGGCGTGATGCCGTGCTCGTTCGGGAAGTTGAGCGCCAGCACCGCGAACGCGATGGTGACCACCAGCTGGCCGACCAGCTTCGCGGTCTTGTTCAGCCCGAGGTTGCGCTGCTTGCGGATCTTGATGAAGTCGTCGAGGAACCCGACGATCCCCAGGCCCACCGCGAGCATCAGCACGAGCAGCCCGGAGGCCGTCGGCGCGCCGCTGCGGGAGTTGAACATCCAGTTGATCAGGTGCGCGGCGAAGTACCCGACGACCATCGCGATGATGATCCCGACACCGCCCATGGTCGGGGTGCCGCGCTTGGACTTGTGTCCCTGGGGGCCTTCCTCGCGGATCTCCTGGCCGAAGCCCTGCCGGGAGAACACCCGGATCAGGTAGGGCGTCAGCATGATGGAGACCAGCAGGCCCGCCCCGGCCGCGATCAGGATGCTGATCACGCGTCACCACCGTTCGAGCGATTCTCGGAGTTGTCGGTTTCCCGGGGTTCCAGCAGCGCTTCGGCCACCCGCCAGAGACCGGCGGCCTTGGAGGCCTTGACCAGCACGACGTCCCCGGGACGGAGCTGATCATGCAGCAGGGCGACGGCGGCCTCGACGTCGGGTACCAGGGCCGACTCCTCGCCCCAGGACCCCTCCTGGTGCGCGCCCTGGTGCATGGCCGCCGCCTCCGGCCCGATGACGACGAGCTTCGCGATGTTGAGCCGGACGACGAGCCTGCCGATCTCGTCGTGGGCGGTGGCCGAGTCGGCGCCGAGTTCCCCCATCACGCCGAGCACGGCCCAGGACCGGCGGCCGGTTTCCCGCGTCATCGCCGCGAGGGCCTTCAGACCGGCCCGCATCGACTCGGGGTTGGCGTTGAAGGAGTCGTTGAGGATCGTCACCCCGTCGGGCCGGGTGACGACCTCCATGCGGCGCGCGGACCGCCGTTCGAGGTTCGAGAGCCGGGTGGCGATCTCCGCCGGCGTCGCCCCCAGCTCCAGCGCGACCGCCGCCGCGGACAGCGCGTTGCCGACGTGGTGCTCGCCGTGCAGCGGCAGCTTGACGTCGGCCTCGCCGGCCGGGGTGATCAGCCGGAAGGACGCGCGGGCCTCGTCGTCGAGGGTGATGTTCTCCGCGCGGACCTGGGCGGACGCGGTTTCGCCGACGAACACCACCCGGGCCTTCGTGCGGCTCGCCATGGCCGCGACCAGCGGGTCGTCGAGGTTGAGCACCGCGACGCCGTCCGCGGGCAGGGCCTCGACCAGCTCACCCTTGGTCTTCGCGATGCCCTCGCGCGAGCCGAACTCGCCGACGTGCGCGCTGCCGACGTTGAGCACGACGCCGATCTTCGGCGGCGCGATCTCCGCGAGGTGGGCGATGTGCCCCGGGCCGCGCGCGGACAGCTCCAGCACGAGGTGCCGGGTCTCCGCGTCGGCCCGCAGGGCGGTCCAGGGGTGGCCGAGTTCGTTGTTGAACGACCCGGGCGGCGCGATCGTCGGGCCGAGCGGCTCGAGCAGCTGGGCGATGACGTCCTTGGTGGAGGTCTTGCCGGAGGAGCCGGTGACGCCGACGACGGTCAGCTCGCCCTCGGCGAGGCGCTGCACGACGTACCGGGCGAGCTTGGCCAGCGCGGCCAGCACCGCGGCGCCGGAGCCGTCCTTGTCGCCGGTCAGCGCGACCGACCGTTCGTGGGCCTCGCCCGCGGCGAGCGGCGGGACGACGATCGCGGGCGCGTCGACCTCGCGGGCGGCCAGCACGGCCACCGCGCCGGCGGCCACGGCCTGCGCGGCGAAGTCGTGGCCGTCGACCTGCTCGCCCGGCAGCGCGACGAACAGGCCGCCGGGCGTGAGCTTCCGGGTGTCGAACTCCACGGTGCCGGTCACCTGCGCGCCCGGGTCGGCGCGGTGCAGCCGGCCGCCGACGACGTCGGCGATCTCGGCCAGGCTGAGCACGATCACACACTCACCTCGAGTTTGTTGCGGATGGCCGCGGCCAGCTCGTCGCGGTCGGAGAACGGGTGCACGACGCCGCCGGCCTCCTGGCCGGATTCGTGCCCCTTGCCGGCGAGGAAGACGATGTCGCCGGGTTCGGCGAGCGAGACGGCGTGCGCGATGGCCTCGCGGCGGTCGCCGATTTCGATGACCTCGCCGCCCTCGGCGGGGCCGACCGCGCGGGCGCCGGCGAGCATGGCGGCCCGGATCGCCGCCGGGTCCTCGGAGCGCGGGTTGTCGTCGGTGACGATGAGGACCTCGCTGCGGCGGGCCGCGGCCTCCCCCATCATCGGGCGCTTGGCGGTGTCCCGGTCGCCGCCGCAGCCGAGCACGGTGATGATCCGGCCCTCGGTGCGGGCCCGCAGCGCGTCCAGGCCCTGGGCGACCGCGGCCGGCTTGTGGGCGTAGTCGACGACGGCGGTGAACTCCTGGCCGACGTACACGCGCTCCATCCGGCCCGGCACCTGCACCTCGGCGAGCCCGGCCACGATGTGCTCCAGCGACACGCCGGCGCTGCTCAGGATCGCGGCGGCGAGCACGGCGTTGGCGACGTTGAACTCGCCGGGCAGCGGGATCCGGGCCGGGGCGCGGAGGCCGTCCGGGCCGTGCAGGGTGAACGTCTGCTCGCCGTGGGGGGTGGCCTCGAGGTCGGTGGCCTTCCAGGTGGCTTCGGTGCCCGGATCGGTGGTCACGGTGATCGTCCGCGGGGTGAGCAGGGCCTGGCCCCACGCGCTGTCGGCCACGACGACCTCGGTGGTGGAGCGGCCGTCGAACAGCAGGGACTTCGCGGCGAAGTACTCCTGCATGTCCTTGTGGAAGTCCAGGTGGTCCTGGGAGAGGTTGGTGAAGGCGCCGACCGCGAACCGGGTGCCGTTGACGCGGCCCAGCGCGAGCGCGTGGCTGGAGACCTCCATCGGCACGTGCGTGACACCGCGCTCGAGCATCACCGCGAGCAGCGCCTGGAGGTCCGGCGCCTCCGGCGTGGTGAACCCGCTGACCAGGCGTTCGCCGGCGATCCGGGTCTCCACCGTGCCGATCAGGCCGGTGGTCAGGCCGGCGGCCTGCAGGCCGGCGTCGACCAGGTAGGACGTCGTGGTCTTGCCGGAGGTCCCGGTGACGCCGAGGACGGCCAGCCGCAGCGAGGGCTCGCCGTAGATCCAGGCGGCGATCTCGCCGAGGGCCGCGCGCGGGTCCGGGTGCACGAGGATCGGGACGCCGGCGTCGCGCAGGGCGGGCCGCTCGGCGCCTTCGGCGTCGGTGAGCACCGCGACGGCCCCCGCCGCGACCGCCTGGTCGCTGAAGTCGGCGCCGTGGGCGCGGGCACCCGGGAGGGCGGCGAAGAGGTCGCCGGGCAGCACGTGCTGCGCCCGCAGCGTGGTACCGGTGACGGTGAGCTCGGCCGCGTCGGGCGAGCCGGCGATGAGGCGGGCGTCCGCCCTGGCGAGCAGCGTCGCCAGCGGGACCGGGTCGATGCGCGCCGGGCGGGGCGGCGCGGGCACCGCTTTCACCGGGCTTTCCGGCACCTGGGAACTGGACGAGGACACGGACACGGCCAAGAGGCTACCGGCGGCCGGTTCGGGCACCCGCACGCGGTACGGCGATTGCGTGCGGGCCGGGCACATGTGCTAAACGGCGATCTCGACCTCCTTGCCCCGCAACGGTTTCGTCGTCGGCGCAGGCCGATGTGGACGCTCACGCGAAAAGGCCCCCACACCCGCGTGAACAGGGCCCCGGCGAAGTCGATCGCTGTGGCGGGTCTCGCCGGGAACGTCGCGAATGCCCGTGCGGCGCGCGCGAGGACGCAAGCCGGCCAATCCGCGCGACTCGCCGCTCGCCGCTCGCCGGCGAAGCCAACTCAGCGCCCGCAGCGGCCAACTCAGCGCCCGCAGCGGCCAACTCACCCGTGTTCCCGGTGAGTTGACCGCTGCGGGCGGTGGTTTGGCCGCACCCGGCGACCCGCGGTGACACGACCGAACCGGGCAACTTCGCCGGGGTCCTGCCCGCGTGAGGGGGCTTTGACGCACAGTGCCCGGCTACGGCGTGATGACGAGCGGGACCTCGGGCGACGGGCCGTCCGACAACGGGATCTGGTACCGCTGCGTCAGGTACGACGCGATGGTGTGGAACAGCGGCGCGGCGGAGTGCCCCACCGGCAGCGTCGTGTCGGGCGCGTCCAGCCGGATCCCCACGACGAACCGCGGGTGGTCGGCGGGGAGGATGCCGGCGAAGGTGATGTTGTACAGGTGGTCGCTGTAGGCCTTCGTCCGCGGGTCGACCTGCTGGCCGGTGCCGGTCTTCCCGGAGATCTGGTAGCCCTCGACCGCGGCCGAGGGGGCGGTGCCCTTCTGGAGGCCCTTGCCGTTCTGGGCGACCGCGCGCATCATGTCGCGCACCGTCTTGGCCGTCTGGGGGCTGACCACCTGGACCGTCTTCGGAGCAGGCTCGGGCACGGTCGTGCCGTCCGGGTTCACCTTGGCCTTGACGATGCGGGGTTCGACGCGCAGGCCGTCGTTGGCGATCGTCTGGTACATCCCGGCCATCTGCAGGACGGTCATCGACAAGCCCTGTCCGATGGGCAGGTTGCCGAAGGTGGTCGCCGACCACTGGCTGCGCGCGGGCACGACACCCGAGCTCTCGCCGGGCAGGCCGACGCCGGTGCGCTGGCCGAGGCCGAACGACTTGAGCAGGTTGGCGTAGCGCTCTTCGCCGATCTTCTGCGCCAGCAGCAGCGTGCCGATGTTGGACGACTTGGCGAAGATCCCGGTGGTGGTGAACGTCTGGGTGCCGTGGTTCCAGGCGTCGTGCACCGTCTTGTCTGCCACCTGCAGCGCACCGGGCACCTCGACCGTCGACTGGGGCGTCGCGACGCCGTACTCGATCGCCCCCGTGGCGGTGACGAGCTTGTTGACCGAGCCGGGTTCGAACGGCGTGGTGACCGCGGGGTTGGCCAGGTCGTCGGTGGTCCAGGCGCTCTGGTCGTTGGGGTCGAACGTCTTGTCGTTGGCCAGCGCGTAGACCTCGCCGGTCTTGGCGTCCATGACGACGGCCTGCCCGCCCTTGGCGTGCGACTGCTGGACGTAGTCCGTCAGCTGGCGCTGCACCTCGTACTGCAGGTCGGAGTCGATGGTCAGCTCGAGGTCCGAACCCGGGACGGCGGCCTGCAGGTCGCGCTCGGTGCCCGGGATGACGACGTTGTCGCTGCCGTTCTTGGTGTTGACCAGCATCCGGCCCGGCGTGCCCGCCAGGTCGTTGTCGCGGAGGAGCTCGAGCCCGACCAGGCCGTGCAGGTTGTGCTTGGACACGTCCGGGTCTTCGGAGCGCCAGTTCGCGGCGCCGACGATGTTCGACGCCAGGCTGCTGCCCGGGTATTCGCGCAGCGCGCGCTTCTCGACGCCGATCCACGCGAAGTGCTTCACGATGTCGGTGGCGATGGACGGCTCGACGTTGTTCACCAGGTAGGTGAAGGACGCCTGCTTGTGGAAGAGGTCGAGCAGCTGCTGCTCGCTGATCACGTTCGGCAGCCTGCCCGCGATGTACTTGGCGGCCGCGGCGGTTTCGGAGTCGAACGTCTTCGACGTGCCGGGGTTCTTCGCGACGAAGTCGTCCATGCTCTTGTGCAGGGCCTTGAGGTTCACCGACAGCGTGCGCACCTCGACGCTGAACGCCAGCTTCGCGCCGTTGCGGTCCACAATGGACCCGCGCTGGGCGGGGATGTCGATGGTCTGGGCGCGCTGCCGTTCGGCCGCGGCGGACAGCGCCCCGGCCTCGAACCACTGCACCTGCACCAGTTTCGCGCCGGCGACGAGCAGCACCGCGATCAGCAGCAGGCGCACGGCGGAGAACCGGCCGCGGTGCCCGCCGTTGCCGCGGCGCGCGGCCGCGCTGCGGGTTCCGGCGGCGTACGTCCGCCGCGCGCTGCCCGCGGCCCGCGCGCGGGCCCGGCTGCGACCCGGAGCCATCACTGGCCTCCCGGCTGGGCCGGCGGCGCGGGCTGCTCTTCGGCGGGCACGGCGGGCTGGTCGCCCTCGACCGGCGCGCCCTGCTGCGACTGGGTCCCGGCGGCCGGGGCGACCGGCGGCGCGGCCGGCACCACCGGCGCGTCCGCCTTGGCCTTCTTGGGCTCGCCGACGAGCGAGGTCTTCCCGTCCGGGCCGACGACGATCCGCGCCGGGTCACCACCGGGCACCATGCCCAGCTGCTGGGCCGCGGGGGCCAGTGACGCGGGCGACTCGGCCTTCGCGACGTCGCGCTGCAGGTGTTCCTTCGTCTCGGCCAGGTTCGCGTTGGTGGTGCGCAGCTGCTCGAGCCGGTAGGAGTCGGCGATCGCCTGCGTCGTCAGCCACAGGGTGGTCGCCACGCCTGCGGCCAGCAGCGCCATCATCATCAGCACGAACGACGCGCGTGACTTCGGCAGCCGCAGCCGCAGTTTCGGCAGCTGCTTCTGCTCGGCGGGCCGGACCTTCGGCTCCGGGCGCGGCTCGCGCTCCTTCAGCAGGTCGGCGCGCTGGGCGCGGCGTGCGTAGGCGCGCTCGGCCGCGGAAGTGCGGCCGCGCGACCCCCGCCGCGGCGCGGCTTTGCCGGGCTGCGCCGGCTGGACGTCCGGCTCGACGGTGGTCGCGGCGCGGGCGGCTTCGCTGCGGCCCTGCGCCGGCGCGGCCCGGCGGCGGGACTTCGCGGGAGCGGTCATCGCGGCTCTCCGATCCTCTCTGCGGCCCGCAACCGCACCGAAGCGGCGCGCGGGTTCCGTTCGATTTCCTCTTCGCCGGCCTTCTCGGCGCCGCGCGTCAGGAGCTTCAGCTCCGGTCCGTGTCCCGGCAGCTCCACCGGGAGCCCCTCCGGGGTGCGGGACTTCGCGAGCTCGGCCAGCGCCTGCTTGACCAGCCGGTCCTCCAGGGACTGGTACGACTCGACGACGATCCGGCCACCGACGGGCAGGGCACCCAGCGCGGCCGGCATGGCCCGCCGCAGCACCTCCAGCTCGCCGTTGACCTCGATGCGCAGCGCCTGGAACGTGCGCTTGGCCGGGTGGCCGCCGGTCCGCCGGGTCGCCGCGGGGACGGCGGCGTAGAGCAGCTCGACCAGGGGGCCGCTGTTGGTGAACGGCTCCTTTTCCCGCGCGGCGACGACGGCTTTGACGATCCGCTGCGCGAACCGTTCCTCGCCGTAGTCGCGCAGGATGCGGATGAGCTCGCCGGGCGCGTAGGTGTTGAGGACGTCGGCGGCGGTGAACCCGGTCGTCGGGTCCATCCGCATGTCCAGCGGCGAGTCCTTCGAGTAGGCGAACCCGCGTTCGGCGCGGTCCAGCTGCATCGACGAGACACCGAGGTCGAACAGGATGCCGTCGGCGTGGCTCAGGCCGAGCCCGGCCAGCGCTTCGGGGAGTTCGTCGTAGACGGTGTGCACGAAGTCGACGCGGTCACCGTGGCGGGCCAGGCGTTCCGCGGACTTCTCCAGCGCGGCCGGATCGCGGTCCAGCGCGACGAGGCGCAGCCGCGGGAATGCTTCGAGCAGGGCGTCGGAATGCCCGCCGAGGCCGACCGTCGCGTCCACGAGGACGCCGTCGCGGTCGGTGAACACGGGAGTGAACAGCTCGACTATCCGGTCGAGCAGCACCGGGACGTGCTCGGGTGCCGTCAAGTTCCCTCCCCCTTTCTCGCCTGGGCGGCCGGGGGAAAGACGGCGGATGCCGTCAGGTCCCTGTCCGCCCGCTGCTGACCTGGTACCGGGGAAGGTGCACCAGGGCCATTGAGCGGACAGAGGCCTCACGGCATCCGGGTGGACGTCCCCCACGTGCGGCCAGTGGCGAACCCCCGTCCCCCGACGACGTGGGTGCACCGCGACCGCGTGTCTAGAAGACGCCCGGCAGTACTTCCTCTCGAGCCTTCGCGTAGCTGTCTTCGTGCTCCTCCAGGTACGCCTGCCACGCTTGGGCGTCCCAGATCTCCAGCCTGGTGATCGCCCCGATCACCACGCACTCCTTGCTGAGCCCCGCGTAGCGGCGGAGCTCGGGCGCGATGGTGATGCGCCCCTGCCCGTCAGGGCGTTGCTCGTCCGTGCCGGCGAACAGGTAGCGCTGATAGGCCCGGACCGCCTCGTTCGTGAACGGGGCGTCGGCGACCTTGCGCGCCATCTGTTCGAACTCGGCGCGAGGGAAGACGAAGAGGCAGTGGTCCTGCCCCTTGGTGACCATCAGCCCACCCGCCAAGGCGTCACGGAACTTCGCGGGCAGCGCGAGCCGCCCCTTGTCGTCCAGTTTCGGGGTGTGGGTGCCGAGGAACACGGCCTCCACCTCCCTACCGCACCGCGGTGGCGAACCACCCCGGACGGCTTCGGGGCTTCCCGTCCGCCCCACTGGCCACCACCGTACCCCACTTTTCACCACAGTCAACGCGACAAACGCGCGAACCACTCCGTCGAGTGTTCCGTTTGCGCAGGTCAGCAGGGTGGGGGCTGGTGGGGGGTGTGGTGGGGGACGGTGGCCAAGATCCCCCGCACCGGGGGCCGGAGCAACCTCAGCTGTTCCCCATGCGTCCGCATAACGGCCGCGAAAGAACCCTCCATCCCGTTTTCGGCCCTCGAGTGGGGTCCGGTGGGGATGGCGGTGGGGCCGGGTGGGGCCGCGGGTGGGGCCCGGTGGGGATGGCGCGGCCGGGCTCGGTCTTCGGGCTCAGTCTTCGGGGGTGAGCAGAGCGGCGACGCGGGCCGCGAGGCGGGCGCTGTTCACCGGGCTCACCGTCACCCAGTCCTGGCCGCCGCGGCCCGCGGTCTTCGTCGCGCAGTAGGCGCCGACGTCGGTGTCGAACCACGTCAAGCCGCCGATCCGCGTCACCCGGCCCGACGGCGACCGCCGGCTGACGCCGAACTGCCCCGCCGCGTACACCGGCCGGGCCTGGATCGCCAGGACCTCCTGCAGCTGGGCGGCCGCCGTCCGGGAGGCGGCGTCCGGGTCCGCGAGCGTCGACGCCGGGAGGCTGATGCCGTAGCCGGGGCCGGCCGAAAGCTCCGGCAGGACGTCGACGATCGCCGTGCAGAGCTCGCCTTCGCGGATCGAGTCCAGGCCGATCGTCTGCTCCGGCTGGGTCGCCAGGACGGCGCGGTGGCCGCGGGCCGCCGTCACCGCGCGGAACGGCGTCGGCGCCGTCATGTCGGCCAGCGCTTCGCACGCGACGAACACGTCCGCGTGCGCGAGCAGGTCCAGGCGCGTGGCCAGGGCGGGCTCCAGCCGGGAACCGTCGTGGAGGCCGCGCTCGGCGAGGTTTCCGTACACCGCCTTCCGCACCTCGGCGCGTTCTTCGTCGGTCGCGCCGACGCTGCGGACGCTCAGCGGTTCCGGCGGGCGGTCGTGGCCGAGGTCGGTCCAGAGGACGTCGAACGCCGACGCCGAAACCCGGATCAAGCCCGCCCCAGCGCCGGCGGGGCGGGGAACGCCTCGGCGGGCACGTGGCCGTGCAGGGCCGTGTCCCGCGTCCGGAGGACGTCGATCGCCTTCTGCCGCGCGGCCTCCGCTTCGGCGCGGCGGGCCGCCATCTCCCCGGCCAGCCCGGCCAGGACGAGCACGTTCCCGCTGGACGCCGCGTCGCGGATCATCGACGCCGGGTCGTAGGTCACCGGCGGCGGCATGTCGGCGCGGGCCCGGGCGGCCACTTCCGCCTGCGCGCCGACCGCCCGGCCCACCGACGCCGAGACGGCGGCGGAGTGCGCCAGCCACCGGGCGGCCCGGCCCAGCGCCGCCCGCGCCGCGTCCCCCGCCTGGCCGCGCCAGTTCTCGTCCGTGGCGGCGACCAGCGCGGCGACGTCGGCGGTCGACTCCTGCAGGCGTTGCGCCAGGCCGTCCCAGCGTGCGCCCGCCTCGCCCGCGGCGACCGGGTCGTTGCCCAGCTCGACCTCCGCGGCCATCGCCTCGTGGCTGTAGGCCTCGTACCGCGCGGTGGGCAGGGGAGGTTCGGGCACGGTGCACCTCTCTCAGGGCAGCTTGGGTTCGACGAGCCCGGCCACCGTGCCCGCGCGCCGGCACGCGAGCGGGGTGTCCGAGAAGCCGGTGTTGCTGACGTCGATCTGGACGCTGGCGCCGTCGCCCACCCCGAGCAGCACGGCGCAGGTGCCGTCGGCGGCCTTCTTGTCGGCGACCTTCAGCGCCGGGTGGGTCCCGACCGTGGTCTTCGTGGCGTTCTTCTTTGTGACATCGAGGTCGCGAAGACCGTTCTTCTCGTCGAAGGTCACGGTGACGCCGAAGGCGCCGGGCACGGTCCAGTCGCAGGCCCGGGCGCCGGCGATGTCCTTGGGCTTGCCGAGCACGTTCACCCCGGCGGTCGACCGGTCCTGCGGCGAGAGCAGCGCGCAGGGGTCGACCGCGGCGAGGCCGGTGGCCGACGCGGACGGCGCCGGCCCGGCGGGGGCCGAGGCCTGCGCGGAGGCGTGCCCCACGGCGGACGGCGCAGCGGCCTGCCGCCCACACGCGGCGAGGCAGAAGAGGGCGGGGCAGAAGAGAAGGAGAACGGAGGCAAGGCGGAACCCGCGCGCCGGTCCGGAGATCACCGGCCCGCGCATCCCCGGCTCAGGCATCCCCGACCTGCGCACCGCAGCCCCGGGCGTCCCGAGCCCGTGGCGCCGGGCGCCTGTCCGCTTCCCCGGCATCCGCTCAGCCACCCGTGCAGTCCACGCCGTCCGCCGCCGTCTCGTCGGCGTGCTGGTACTTCGCCAGCGCCTCGCCGATCCGGTGCTTGAGCGTCTCGAGTTCCCTGCCGAACGCCGTCAGCTGCTGCACCGCCGAGCCTTGGCCGCCGATGCCGTACTCGGCCATGAACTTGCCGATCTCGCCGGCGTACCCACCGCCGAGCGGCACGCTGCGGCCGAGCACCTTGGCCTCGCGGACCATCTCCCCCACGACGTCCTGCAGCTCGCCGAGCTTCGCGTAGGCGTCCGTGGCCAGCTCGGGCGCGACCGCGAAGCCGCGGACGTCGAAGGGCGGCTGCGTTCGCACCTCGCTCATAAGCGGTTACGCCTCTCCGTAGCCGGGCGACCTCGAAACGGAGCATACGACAGAGCGGGGTGTCAGCGGGAGCACCCAGAATCGGGTGAATCGGCACCCGAACGGGGTATCGTCCCTGTTTGCGCAGCGTCATCAGCCGTGTCCCCGGCCAGGTCACCGCCCGCGGTGCCGGACGTGCTCCCTGGGCTTCGCGGGGTTCCGCCCCCCGGTTCGCCCGGGTTTGACACACTGGGTGGAAGGCTGGTCGCTGCGCGCGGACAGCAGCGAGGGGGCCGTTCGGCCCGGCGGTGCGCACAATGCGCGCGGCCATGCGCCACCAGGAGGTCGAGTGACGTCGAGAATCCAGTCTGCGGCACCCGGATCGGGCGAGCAGGCATCCGGGCGGCCGCCTTATCCGGCGGAGCCCACGGGTAACGGCCGGGCCAACGGCCAGCCCGGCAGAGTGCCGCTGGACGAACTGCACGACACCGCGCGGCGGATCGCCGCCAATGTGGAGCGCGTGCTGGTCGGCAAACCCGAGGTCATCCGGATCGCGCTGGTCACCCTGCTCGCCGAAGGCCACCTCCTGGTCGAGGACGTGCCCGGCGTCGGGAAGACGTCGCTGGCCAAGGCGCTGGCCCGGTCGATCGACTGCACGGTCAGCCGCATCCAGTTCACGCCCGACCTGCTGCCGAGCGACGTCACCGGCGTCTCGATCTACAACCGCCAGTCCGGCGAGTTCGAGTTCCGGCCCGGGCCGGTGTTCGCGAACATCGTGGTCGGCGACGAGATCAACCGCGCCTCGCCGAAGACGCAGTCGGCGCTGCTGGAGTGCATGGAAGAGCACCAGGTCACCGTCGACACCTCGACCTACCACCTCGACGAGCCGTTCATGGTGATCGCGACCCAGAACCCGATCGAGATGGAAGGCACGTACGCGCTGCCCGAAGCCCAGCGCGACCGGTTCACCACGCGGGTCTCCATCGGCTACCCCGACCAGCAGGCCGAGCTGGCCATGGTCGACGAGCACGCCGGCCACAACCCGATGGACGACCTGCAGCCGGTGTCCGACGGCGAGACCGTGCACCGGCTGATCGAGACGGTCCGCGCCGTGCACATCGCGCCGGAGGTCCGCCGGTACGCCGTCGACATCGTCGCGGCCACCCGGGGAGTTCCGGAGATCCGGCTCGGCGCGTCCCCGCGGGCCACGCTGCACCTCGTCCGCGCCGCGCGGGCGCAGGCAGCCTTGTCCGGCCGCGACTACGTCGTGCCGGACGACCTGCACACGGTGGCGGTCCCGGTCCTGGCGCACCGCCTGGTGCTCACCACCGAGGCCCACGCGGCCCGCCGGTCGGCGACCGACGTCGTGCGCGCGGTGCTGCACCGGGTGCCGGTGCCGCAGGGCACCCGGCCCTAGCCAGTGACATCCGGGGCTTCGCCCCAGGTCGGGGGCTCCCCACCCGAACCCCCGAAAAATTGTCCTGCCGCCGAAGGGAAGAGAACGGCATGCTGCGTGCCCTGTCCGGCCTGACCACCCGCGGCCGCTGCCTCCTGGCCGCGGGGATCGCCGCCGCGGTGTGCTCGTTCGTGCTCAACGAACGCGACCTGCTGCGGGTCGCCATCTTCGTGGTGGCGCTGCCCCTGCTGGTCGCCGCGTTCATCTCGGCGACCCGGCTGCGCATCGGGGCCACCCGCACCCTGCGCCCGCAGCGGGTCGCCGTCGGTGGGAACGGCGAGGTCCAGCTGGAACTGTGGCGCAGCGGCCGGCTGCCCGCCGGCGAGATCCTGCTCGAAGACGGCGTGCCGTACGCGCTGGGCACGCGGCCGCGGTTCGTCGTCGAGCGGCTCCCGCACGACCGGCGGGTCGCGCTGCGCTACCCGCTGCAGCCCGTGCTGCGCGGGATCCAGCAGGTCGGGCCGCTGCGGGCGACCATCACCGACCCGTTCGGGCTGTGCGAGTTCGAGCGCGAGCTGATCGGGCACTCGCGGCTGGTCGTCGTGCCCCGCGTGGTTTCGCTGTGGGGTCTGCCGAGCGGCGCGGGCATCGGCGTCGGCGACGACGGCACGGTCCGGCTGCACGCCGGGCAGGGCGAGGCCGACGTGATCGTCCGCCAGTACCGCCAGGGCGACGACCTGCGGAAGGTGCACTGGCGGTCGACCGCCCGCCGCGACGAGATCATGGTGCGCGTCGAGGAACGCCCGTGGCGCGGCGGCACCACGGTGCTGCTGGACCACCGCGCCGCCGCCCACCACGGCGCCGGCCCGGCCGCCAGCCTGGAGTGGGCGGTGTCCTTCGCGGCGTCGGCCGCCCTGCACCTGCGCCGGGCCGGGCACCGCGTCCGGCTGGTCAGCGAGCACGGCGCCACGCTCGCCGACACCCCGGGCGACGGCGGTGACCACTACGACCACGTCGTGCTCGACGCGCTGGCCGCGCTGCAGCCCGCGCACCAGCGCGACATCACGCTGGCCGGCGACCCGGCCGAGGGCCAGGAGCTGATCGCCGTGCTCGGCACGGTGAGCACCGAGGCCGTGCACGAGCTGACCCAGTTCCGCCCGCGCGGCATCCGCAGCCTCGCGGTCCTGCTCGACACGCCCACGTGGTCGGCCGGGGTGAGCGCGCCCGAACAGCGGGCCGCGGCCACCGAGGACTCGGCCGCGCTGCTGCGCGCGGCCGGCTGGGGCGTGATCGTCGCCGGGCCGGGCTCGCCGATGCCGCAGGTGTGGGCCGAGCTGTGCCGCAGCGGCGCCCGCCGCGGCACCCTGATCGGGGGCCCGCGATGAGCACCGCCGCACCGCCGCGCAAGTTCGACCGGCCCGCGCCGCGGCCGGAACGTCCGCTTTCGGCCTGGCGCAGCAGCGTCCTGGCTCCGGTCGCCGCCGGTGTCGCGACGCTCTGCGCGGCGACCTCGGTGACGAGCGTCGTCGCCGGCCTCGCCTGGTTCGGCTACCTGTTCGTCGCCGTCCTGCTCATCGGCGCGTCCGGCCTGGCGCTGCGCTCGCTGCAGGTGCCGACCGTCCTGGTCGGCCTCGGCCAGCTGCTGGTGCTGCTCTTCCTCATCACCGGGGCGTTCACCACGCACGGGATCCTGCGGGTGATCCCCGGCCCGGAAGCGTTCTCCGAGATCGGGACCACGCTCTCGGCCGCCGCCGAGCAGATCCGCGTCGGGCTGCCGCCGGTCGAGGGCAGCCAGCCCATCCTGTGTCTCATGACGATCCTGATCGGCCTGGTCGCCGTCCTCGTCGACACGCTGACGGTGGCCGCCGCGGCGCCCGCGGCGACCGGGCTCGTGCTGCTCTGCGTCTACGCCGTGCCGGCCGCGTTGAGCGAGGAACTGCTGCCGTGGTGGACGTTCCTGCTCGGCGCGGCGGCGTTCGCCGGCCTGCTGGCCGTCGACGGCCAGCACCGGCACCGGCGCTGGCAGACGCGCGAGGCGCCCGGGCGCAGCGGCAAGCCGGGGGTGCTGTCCGCGCCGGTCGCCGTCGTCTGCGCGGCGATCGTGCTCGGCCTGCTGGGCGGGGGGATCACCTGGGTCGGCACGATCGGGCGGATGCCGTTCGCCGGCAGCGGGAACGGCGCCGGCGCGGGCTCCGGCGGGTTCGGCATCCAGCCGTTCACCGAGCTGCGGGGCATGCTCGACCAGGGCACCAACCGCGAGCTGTTCAAGGTCCGCGGCCTCGGCACGGACCGGCGGCTGCTGCGCGCGATGACACTGGACACCTACTACCCCAACAAGGGCTGGGGCCTGCACGACGACGGCCGTTCGCAGCAGGGCGTCCCGGTCGCGCCGCAGCTCCCGCCCGCGCCGGGTGACGACGGCACCGGCACCGCGCGCCGGATCGACGTCGAGCCGACGAGCTGGCGCGACAACTGGCTGCCGGTGTACGGCGCGCCTCGGGTCATCGACGGCGCGACCAACGGCTACCTCTACGACCAGATCAGCGGCACGGTGTTCACCACCCGCAGCGAGGCTCCGCCGTCGTACACCGAATACGCGTCGCTGAAGGAACCCACGGCCCAGGAGCTGCGCGTGACGTCGCGGGTCGACGACCTGCCTCCGCGCTACACCGAAATCGACCGGGTCGACGACCGCGTCCGCGCGAAGACCGAGCAGCTGATCGCCGGCGCTGCCAACGACTTCGACCGGGCCTCGGCGATCTGGCGGTACTTCACGGCGCAGAGCGGGTTCGTCTACGACACGAAGACGGCACCGGCCAACGACGTCGACGCGCTCACCGACTTCATCCTCAAGGGCAAACGCGGCTTCTGCGAGCAGTTCGCGTCGGCGATGGGCGTGATGCTGCGGGTGGCGGGCATCCCGTCGCGGGTGGCGATCGGCTTCACCCCGGGTGTGCAGGTCAACGACTACCTGTCGATCACCACCCAGGACGCGCACGCGTGGGTCGAGGCGTACTTCGGCGGCAAGGGCTGGGTGACGTTCGACCCGACGCCGCTGTCCGACGGCCGTGGCATCACCCCGTCGTACCTGCAGGCGGGCCCCCAGGACGGCACCCAGCCCGACGACACCCAGGTGGCGCCGAGCACGGTGCAGTCGAGCGCGGCACCCACCGGCGTCCCGCACGACACCGAGCAGAACCTGCCCGCGCAGGCGGCCAAGGACGCTTCGGGCAGCGACGACTGGCTGTTCAACCTCGCCCTGGCGCTCGCCCTGCTGGGCGCGGGCGCGCTGTTCGTCGCGGCGCTGCTGCGCCGGCTGCTCGATCGCGGGCGCGCCAACGCGCGGAAGTCCGCGTCGCGGGAAAGCGATCCGCCGTCCGGCACCGAACCGGCGGACGGCGACCGGCGCGAGGGCGCGTTGCTCGTCCGGGCACGGGCACCCGTGGCAGTGCCGTCCCGCTCGCAGGCGGTGGCCGGGTGGCTGCCGCTGCTGGCCGCCGGGTTCTGGATCACCGCGCTCGGCCTGGTCGCGGCGACCGTGGCCTGGTGGCTCGGCGTACTGGTGGTGGTGCTGCTCCTCCTGGTCACCGGCCCGGCCCTGATCCGCGAGGCCGTCCGGCGACGACACCTGCAGCGCATCGTCCAGCAGCAACCGGGCGCGGCCGACGCGGCGTGGGCCGAGCTGCGCGCGGAGTGCGCCGACCGCGGCCTGCCCATCCCGACCAGCGAAACGGTGCGCGTGGCGGGGCAGAAGCTCGCGGCGAAGCACCACCTCGACGACGAAGGCCGCGAAGACCTCCGAACGGTCATCGGCGTGCTCGAGCGGTCCTGGTACGGCGAAGACGACGCACCGCAGCCGGAGCTCCCGTCGGCCTTCGAGGGTCTGCGGCGGAGCCTTCGCCGCAACGCGCCGCTCTCGTGGAAGGGCCGGCTGTTCCCGCGCTCGGTCTTCCGCAACCGCGACTGACCCCCCAGGCCACCGGTTTTCAGCCCGCCCACCTCGCATGACCAGGTGGGGCCGCCTCAGGTGATCAGCGAGACATCTCACCTGCTCAGCGGAACATCACCCGAGCCACGAGCCCAATCACGCGAGTCACGGATCTGATCACGCGAGTCACGTGTTCAATCACGCGAGTCACGGGCTTGATCACGCGAGTCACGGGGCTGATCACGCGAGTCACGGTCGGATCTTCCGGTGGGCAGGGGCTCACCCGTGTGGGGGTCACCCACTGTCACCACTGTGGGCCGGGCCTTCACGGGTGGCTGAGCACACAAGAAGATCCGCGTCCCCCGGCTCGGCGGGACGCGGATCTCGTGGTCTTGCGGCGCTATTGCTCCTCGAAGCGCTGGCGGAAGCGCTCCTCCATCCTCTGGGTGAAGGAACTCCGGCGGCCCGATTGCTTGCCACCGCGGGCACCTGGTCCACCGCCCTTGCCGTCCCCGTCGGCGCCGTGCCGAATCGATGTGACGGCCAACATGACTCCGAAGAACATCACGAGGAACCCGAGCACGCTGATCAGCGGGATGTCGGCCACCCGGAACTGCGGCACCACCACGCCCAGCACCAGCAGGGCCACGCCCACTACGAACAGGGCGATGCCCTGAATACGCCGTCGGCGAGCGGGGCGACGCAACCGGGTGCCACGCACCGTGGATGCGAACTTGGGGTCCTCGGCATAGAGCTCGCGCTCGATTTGATCGAGCAGCCGCTGCTCATGCTCGGAGAGTGGCATCTTTCCTCCTCCGGCACAGCTGTCGCGGGCGCCGGGCCGCGCAACGTCCTGGACCCAACAGCCAACCCCAGGCGGGGTGGCACTGTCCAGGATACGAGGCCCGCGCCCGCACGACTACCCGATCCCGCATCCAGAAGGGATCGAATTGGGCTAAATCGCGCTCGAAGGGCGTCGCGGACGGTCACCGTCGCCGATCGTGACCGTTTTGCAGCTTCGGCGGCGATGTGGGGGACGCCCACCGGACCCGGAGATCACCGCCCGTGCCAGGCCCCAAGGGCCGCCGCGTGAAACCGATCCCGCACGAGACCGGCTCGCGAGAGGTAGCCCGCAAGAGGCCGGACCGCAGCCCGCCGGCTCACGAAGGCAGGCAGCCTGCCACGAAAGGCGCCAGCCTGCCGCCATCTCCCCGGCCTCCCACCATCCCCCGGTCCCGTTCACCCCTCCCGCGGCCCGAGCAACGACGCCGGCCGCACCGCCGCGGAACCGAACTTCGACCGCGCCACGTCGGCCGCCACTTCCGCGTCCCGCCAGCGTGGGGCCGGCGACTCGAACACCAGCTGCTCCCCCGCCTCCCCCGTGTCGAGCCCTTCGACGCGGACGCCGATCAGCCGCACCGCCCCGGTCGGCGCGTGCTCGGTGAGCAACGCCACGGCGACCGCGTGGATCTCGCGCGCCACGTCCGTCGCCGAGACCAGCGTGCGGGCCCGGGTGATCGTGCGGAAGTCGGCGAACCGCACCTTGATCGAGACGGTCCGGCCCCGCACGCCCCGCTCCCGCAGCGTCGCCCCGACCCGCGAAGCCAGCCGCAGCAGCTCCAGCCCCAGCTCGGCGCGGTCGTGCCGGTCGACGTCGAAGGTGTGCTCCGCGCCGATCGACTTCTCCGGCGAGTCGATCACCACCGACCGCTCGTCCACGCCGTGCGCGAGCCGGTACAGGTGCTCGCCGATCGCGGTTCCCAGCGACTTCTTCAGCCGCTCCGGCGGGAACGCGGCGACGTCGGCGATCGTGTCCAAGCCCAGGCGCCGCAGGTGCTCCTCGGTCCGCGCGCCGACGCCCCACAGTGCCGACACCGGCAGCGGGTGCAGGAACGCCAGGGTTTCGGCCGCGGGCACGACGACCATGCCGTCCGGCTTCGCCATGCCCGACGCGAGTTTCGCGACGAACTTGACCTTCGCCACCCCCACCGAGCAGGTGATCCCGTGCTCGGCCGCGACCCGCGCGCGCAGCTGCGCGCCCAGTGAAGCCGGGGTCGCGCCCAGGCGCCGCAGCGCCCCGCTGACGTCGAGGAACGCCTCGTCGAGGCTGAGCGGTTCGACCAGCGGCGTCAGCTCCCGGAAGATGCCCATGACGCCGCGTGAGACCTCGCCGTACAGCCCGGACGTCGGCGGGATGTTGATCAGGTGCGGGCACAGCCGCTTCGCCGTCGAAAACGGCATCGCCGAGCGCACGCCGAACTTCCGCGCCAGGTAGTTCGCCGCGGCCACGACGGCGCGCGGCCCGCCGCCGGACACCACGACCGGCTTGTCCGCGAGCTCGGGCCGGGTCCGCAGCTCGACCGACACGAAGAACGCGTCCATGTCGACGTGCAGCAGCCCACACCCGGTGTCGTCCGGCACCGGCTCCCCCGGCCGGACGCGGAACCGGCCCATTCCGCCCGGCAACTCAGCATTTCGCCCCACGTCGAGGACGCTACCGGCCACCACCGACAGTTTCCGATCACCCGCGGCGCCAGGGCGGAAACCCGCCGGACGATCAGGCCAGCGGCCGCGCCACCGCGTGCAGGCGGCCCGCGATGTCCCGCAGCGCCGGCGTGGCCGCCGCGGCCCGTTCGAACTCGGCCAGCTCGTCCTCCCGGACGTCGCCGGTGACGAGGTCGGCGATCACCCGGTCGCCCTGCAGCAGCGTCACGTCGAGACCCGCGGCCACGAGCTGGGCGCGCAGGCCTTCGGGGTCGAAGCGGCGCAGCACCGTGTCGCCCGGGACGACGCCGTCCACGCTCTCGATCAGCCGCCGGGCCTCGCCGACACGGCCCGCCAGCGCGCGGTGCAGCACCGCGGCGTGCCGGTTCGCGACCAGGACCGACACCGCGCCACCCGGCGCCACCGCCGTCGCGAGGGCCGTGAGCACCGCGGCCGGGTCGTCGACGATCTCCAGCAGCCCGTGCGCCAGCACCAGGTCGGCCGAACCGGGCTCGACGTACCGGCCCAGCGCGTCGGAGTCGTCCGCGATCACCGTGATCAGCTCGGAGACGCCCTCCTCCTCGGCACGCCGCTGCAGCGTGGCCAGGGCGTTCGGGCTCGGCTCGACGACCGTCACCCGGCAGCCCGCCGCCGCGAACGGCACCGCCCAGCCGCCGCTGCCGCCGCCCACGTCGACGACGCGGGGGTGCTCGGCGCCCCGGGCGCGGGCGGCCTTGAGCTCGGCTTCGAGCACCCGGCGGACGGCGCCCGAACCCCGGGCGGCCACGGTCTCCGTCTTCATGTCGCACAGGGTAGTGCGCGCCCCCGCCCGCCTCCCGGGCTCCTCCCTTCGAGTGAACGGCCCTTGCCCGGCGGCGGCTCCCCCGCGCACCCGTAGGCTGGTCGTCGTGCACACGGTCGCCGTACTAAGCCTCAAGGGAGGCGTCGGCAAGACGACGGTCGCCCTCGGTATCGCGTCCGCCGCCTTGCGCAGAGGCACGCGGACGCTGGTGGTGGACCTCGACCCGCAGGGCAACGCCACCACGTCGCTCGACCCGCCCTACACCGACGCCACCCTCGCGGACGTGCTCGAGACCCCGACCCGGGAGATGCTGGAACGCGCGATCGCCCCGAGCGTCTGGAGCGAGGACGTCGACGTCCTGGTCGGCACCGAAGAGCTGGAGCTGCTCAACGACCCGGACGCCGACAGCGAGCGCCTGGCGAACTTCTCCCGCGCGCTGGACGAGCTGCACCGCACACCACTGCGCGAAACGCCGTACGAGCTGGTGGTCCTGGACTGCCCGCCGTCACTGGGCCGTCTGACGAAATCGGCGCTGGTCGCCGCGGACAGCGCGCTGATCGTCACCGAGCCGACGATGTACGCCGTCGCCGGGGCGTCCCGGGCGCTGGAGGCGATCGAAAAGATCCGCAAGGACCTCAACCCGGACCTGCGCCCGATCGGCGTCCTGGTGAACAAGCTGCGCGCGCGCTCCTACGAGCACCAGTTCCGGATCGCCGAGCTGCGCGAGAACTTCGGCTCCCTGGTGATGCCGACGGCGATCACCGACCGGCTCGCGGTGCAGCAGGCCCAGGGCGCGTGCAGCCCGATCCACGAGTGGCACTCGCCCGGCGCCCAGGAGATCGCGCTGACGTTCAACATGGTGCTGGCGAAGATCCTGCGCTCCAACCGGGCGGGACGGCACCGCATCGCCGGCGAGGAGGCCGAGGGCCCGGACTGGCCCGAAGGCCCGGCCCCGGAGACCGCCGAAGCGCCCGAGACCCCCGAGACTTCCGAAACCCCCGAGACCCCCGAGGCACCGGCCGAGGTGTCCGAATCCGCGGGGTGAGCCGTGCCCGAAGGTGACACCGTCTTCCTGGTCGGAAAGCGCTTCGCCAAGGCGATGACCGGGAAGACGTTGCTGCGCGGGGAGTTCCGGGTACCGCAACTGGCCACTGTGGACCTCTCCGGACGCGAAGTGCTCGGCGTCGGGACCGTGGGCAAGCACCTGTTCACCCGCTTCTCGGGCGACCTGACCCTGCATTCGCACCTGATGATGGACGGGATGTGGGACGTCTACCCGGCCGGCGCGAAGTGGCGCCGCCCCGGCCACCACGCCCGCGTGGTCCTGACCGCGGCCGACGTCCAGGCGATCGGCTTCCGCGTCCACGACCTGAAACTCGTGGCCACCGGCAAGGAACACGACCTCGTCGCCCACCTCGGCCCGGACCTGCTGGCCCCGCGGTGGACGGACGAGCACGCGGCCCGCGCGAGCGCGGCACTGGCGGCCGACCCGGCGCGTGAGCTCGGGCTCGCCCTGCTCGACCAGCGGGTGATGGCGGGCGTCGGGAACCTCTACAAGTGCGAGATCGCGTTCCTGCTCGGCGTGACCCCGTGGACGCCGGTGTCCGAAGTGGACGCCGGCCGCACGGTCGCGCTGGCCCGCAAGCTGCTGCTGGCCAACGCCCTCGCCGGGCGCTTCGACCAGAGCACCACCGGCCACCTCGACCGCAACCGCAAGAACTGGGTGTACGAGCGCACCCGCCAGGGCTGCTTCCGCTGCGGTGGCGGGCTCCTGGTCCGCGCGCAGGGTCACGACGTCCGGCAGCGGCCGACGTGGTTCTGCCCGAAAGACCAGGCCGGACCGTACCCGCCGAAGTAAAGCCGCGCACGCTCGCCGAGGTCACCGTGGTTCGCGCTGCGCGAACGTCCCGAAGGTTCGGTGTCGTTCGGGCTCGGCGTCTGGCGGCCGCGGTTCGAGCCGTTCTGCACGTGGGCAAGGGAAGCCGGGCTGTGGGCCGAGATCACAGGGGTGCTCTCAAAATGACGTTGCCGGACCCGGGGAACTTCGCCTAGCGTGGAAGTACACGAGAGAGGAGGTGGTCCTAAGTTGTATTCCAACAGGACTCGTGAGGTGACTGTCCGCTAGCGGATGGTACGTGGAGGACTTTGAGCAGCGATACAACCGAGCCACCTTCGGCTCATCGCCTGCTTCACGTGCTGCCTGATAGCGAATACCAGGCAGTCACCGTGCCCCCGGGGTTCCCGAGCACCAGTCCGGCTCGGGCTCAGGCGTTTGACGGCGCCCGAGAGCCGCCCCGGGGGTCCCCCTATTTCGCTCATTTGTGCAGGTCATGCCACCCGGCGTCGCTGGACGACCGTCCGGCGATCAGCGCTTCGCCGTTCTGTCCCACGAACGGGTGACGCTCGCTAGCCTGGACCCATGCTCAGGCCCGACTACCCGATCACCACGGCCCGCCTGCTCCTGCGCCCGTTCACGCCCGAAGACCTCGACGCGCTGAACTCCTTCCAGTCCCGCGCCGACGTCGCCCGCTACCTGTACTGGGGTCCGCGCAGCCGCGCCGAGTCGGCCGCGGCGCTCGCCAAACGGGTGCACAGCTCGACGTTGACGAAGGAAGGGCAGTTCCTGGCCGTGGCGGTCGAGCTGGCCGCGACGGGACAGCTGATCGGCGACCTGAACCTGGAGTGGCTCAGCAGCGAGCACCGGCAGGGCGAGGTCGGGTTCGTCTTCCACCCGGACCACCACGGCAAGGGCCTGGCCGCCGAGGCCGCCACGGAACTGCTGCGGCTGGGCTTCGAGGATCTGGGGCTGCACCGCATCATCGGCCGCTGCGACGGCCGGAACACCGCGTCGGCCGCGCTGATGGAACGCCTCGGCATGCGCCGGGAAGCGCACCTCAGGGAGAACGAGATCGTCAAGGGCGAATGGACCGACGAGCTCATCTACGCGATGCTCGAGGACGAGTGGAAGGACTCCCAGGCGTCGCGGGACTAGTGCCGTTCACGCGGAAGTGACGCTCCGGTCGCGCGTCCCGGGCGGTTTGGCAGCATGGGGGCGTGTTCTTCGACAAGATCGTCCGTCCGGCGCTGTACCGGCTGTCCTACCACGACCCCGAGCTGGTGCACGAGCGCACGCTCGGCGTGCTGGCCCGGCTCGGCAAGGCGGCGCCCGCGCTGGGTGGCGCGTTCCGCGTCGACGACCCGGTGACCGTGCTGGGTCTGCGGTTCCCCAACCGCGTCGGCCTGGCCGCCGGGATGGACAAGAACGGCCGCGCCCTGCCCGCGTGGGCCGCGCTGGGCTTCGGTTTCGTCGAGGTCGGCACGGTGACGCGGCTGGCGCAGCCGGGCAACCCGAAGCCGCGGCTGTTCAGCCTCCCGGCCAGTGACGCGGTGATCAACCGCATGGGCTTCAACAACGACGGCGCCGAGGCGCTCGCGGCCAAGCTCGCCCGGGACGGGAAACCGGGCGTCCCGCTGGGGGTCAGCATCGGCAAGTCGAAGGTGACGCCGCTCGAGGACGCCGTCGAGGACTACCGCTTTTCGCTGCGCGCGCTGTACCCGTACGCCGACTACTTCGCGATCAACGTCAGCTCGCCGAACACGCCGGGGCTGCGGCAGCTGCAGGATCGCACCGCACTCGCCGAGCTGCTCGGCGAGCTGCGTTCGACGTCGCTCGAGCTCGCCGGCGGGGGCACGCCGGCGCCCCTGCTGGTGAAGGTGGCGCCCGACCTGACCGACGACGCGCTGGCCGAGCTGCTGGCGGTCGCGCTCGAGCACGGCGTCGCGGGGATCATCGCCACGAACACGACTTTGGCCCGCGACGGCATCGCCCCCGCGGAAAGCGGCCTGGCCGGACAGGCGGGAGGACTGTCCGGCCGGCCGCTGACCGCCCGCGCGGCCGAGGTCGTGCGGTTCGTGCACGACCACACCGGCGGGAGCCTGCCGATCATCGGAGTCGGCGGGATCATGGGCCCGGACGACGCGGTCCGGCTCGTCGACGCCGGCGCGTCGCTCGTGCAGCTCTACACGGGCTTCGCGCTGCACGGGCCGGGCTTGGTGCGCCGCGTCAGCCGGGGTCTCGCAGCCCGGCGGTAGACGCGAACCGCACGTAACCGCGCCAGGATTCGTAGCGCTCCAGACCGGGTCCCTCCGCGGCCGGGTCGCAGCGCACCGCCAGCGGGGTGGAACCGTCCTCGAGCTCGACGCGCTCCAGCACGAACGGTGCCTTCAGCGTCGCGGCGAAGCGGTCGAACGCGGCCGGGGACAGCCGCCAGCGCTCGCCGTCGAGGCCGCTGCCGCCCTCGACGACGCCCGGCTGCGGCGGTTCGGTGTCCAGCAGCACCATCCGGTAGCGCTCGGCGGTCCGGACCGGGCCGGTGAAGCGGGCGCCGAGGTCGGTGAGGTCGGTGTTGAACGGCTGGCCACGCAGGTGGGCGCCGAACACGACGACGTCTTCGCCCGGCTCCGGGTAGGGCGTCAACGGCTCGTCCGTGCAGACGGTCGCGAGGTCGAGGCCGATCTGGTCCTCGAACGCCCGGGTCAGGAAGGTGACGCCGAACGGTCGGCGGTCGCCGGGCAGCACCGGAACGGTGATCGCGGCCAGGTCCAGGAGGTGCGCGAAGGCGGTGCAGGAGGCCAGGCGGTGGGCCACGCCGGCCGGGTCGGCCAGTGCTTCGGCCACCCCGGGGTGATCGGGCACGGTGGGCAGGAGAAGGGCGTCACCGAAGGTGCGCACGTCGAGGGAGACCGGTTCGAGAATGGCTCCCGACGCCCGCAGCCGCTTCACGACGCTCTCGAACGCGAGGGCCGCGGCCTCGCTCAGCGGCAGGTCCTGGGGGTAGGCGATCCGCGGGTGCTCACCGGCGCCGAGACGGACGTCGGCAGGCCAGCTGCGGGTCGGGGAAACGCCGTCCGGGCCGGTCATCAGGGCGAGCGCGCGCCGGACGGCACCCAGGCCGGTCGCGTACACGGAGACGCCCTCGCCGGCGCGGACGCCGGTCATGGGCAGCAGGCCGCGGGTCGGTTTGACCGCGACGACGGCGTTCAGCGCGGCCGGGACCGCACCCGAGGTGCTCAGCGCCAGGTCGACGATGCCCAGCGCGACGGCGACCGCCGCGCCGCGGCCGCCGACCTTCGCCCGGTCCCAGGCCGAGGCCACGGGGCCGGCCCCGGTCTTGCCGAGCACCACGGCGCCGGCCGCGGTGAGCCGGGCGACGACGGTGGCACTGGTTTCCGGGACCGAGCGGCCGGACGGCTGCCCGGCGACGTCGATCAGTTCCGGCACGGCGAAGACGGTGCCCGCCAACGGCAGGTCTTCCCCCGCCTTGACGCGCTCGTCGACGGCCTTCGCGTCGACGAGGACGTCTTCGACGGCGCGCAGCGTGGACCAGAGTTCGGGACGGCCGGCCTCGCTGAGGCGTTCGAAGGCCGCGATGACGCGCTGGGAGGCGGTGGGCGGGATGATCGGCACGGGGTCCGGGTCCGGCGGGAGCGTGTTCACGGGGCGTCCTTTCCTCGGTGTTCGAGAAAGTCCACTGTGTACGGTCGGCGCCGGCGAACCTCAGTGCACGGCGGGCCTCCCGGCGAGTGACACCTCTGCATGCATGACAGAAACGTTAGATCGCGCACGTTTCCGTAGCCATCAGTTTCCGATTACGCGCGGGTTTCGGCCCCAAGAGGTGAACAGGGCGCGACGCCGGGGCGAAACGCACGATCACGCACGCGGCGTGACAAAGAGGCGGGGCGCCCGGATGTGGCACCCGAACGGTCGAGTTTCAGATCCGAATGGCGCAGTGCCAGGCAAATCCGCGTGATCAGCGCCGGAAGTGGCGTGATCGAAGCCGTAACTCGCGTGATTGAGGCCGGAACTCGCGTGATTGGAGACGTACCGGGTCTGATCACGCGAGTTACGGGTCTGATCACGTGGGATCCGGCGGGGGTCACGCCGGTGCCGGGGTCAGGAGAGTTCGCGGAGGGCCATGGCCAGGCCGGCCAGGCGGTCCGTTGCGTCGGTGAGGGCCTGCTTGGAGGTGACCAGGCCGTCGCCGGCGGCGGCGACCGTGTGGCCGGCCGCGGCGACCAGGCCGCGGTAGCCCTCGATGCCGTCGTCGAGTTGTTCGCGGAGCTTCGCGACCGCCGCGTCGAGGGCTGCCTGCTCGCGGGCGGGCGCCGAGTCGCGGCCGCGTTCGATCGCCTGGATGCGGCTGCCCAAGCCGCGCAGGGCGGCTGCCGCTTCGGCCGCGGTCTGGCGGGCGTCCGCGACGGACACCTCCGAAACCGGCATCGTCCCCACCGAGGACGGCACCGAGAGCTGGCGCAGCAGCTCGGTCAGGGACGCCTCGCACTCGGCGAGCCGTTCCATCGGCTCGCGGGCCGCCGAGCGTGCCGGGGGCAGCGGCGGCGGTCCGGCCGGGGCCGCCGGGATCGGGGTGCGCTTCAGTTCGCGCAGCTTGAGGCCGGAGCGGACGCTGAACGTGCCGAACACGACGGCCCCGGCGAACGCCGCGATCGCCTGCGGCATCATCGGCGTACCCGCCGCGCTGATCCAGCCGAGCCCGGCGGCCACGGTGAGGACGCCGCACAGGATGGTCAGCAGGATCCAGAGCGTCAGCGCGCGGGACGTCCGGCGCTTGCGGCGTTCCAGCTTCGCCGCGGGGTGGTTCCAGCGGTCCCACTTGGCGCGGGCCTCGGCGAACGCCGGGACCTGGTTCGCCACCGACGACCACGTGGGTGTCAGGTCGGGCCGCCGGACCGGCGGCCGGTGCAGCGGGTTCGGGCGCCGCGGTGCGGGCTTCCCGCCGGCCTGGTCGGCCGGCGGGAAGTACTTCTGCACCTTCTGGAGCTTTTCCTGGGCGCGCACGGCGTAGTCAGGCAGCTTCTCGATGTGCTTCTCCAGCTTGGCGCTCAGCTCGCCGAAGTCACGTCGTCTGCCCTGCTGCCCCATTGCCCGCCCCCTTCGAACCGGTTGCCCGCGTGTCAGGCCGGGTTCTTGCCCTGCTCGGCCTGCACGCGCGCCTGGATTTCCCGCTGGATGTCGGCCTGGCTGCTCGACGGCTGGGCCGCCTTGCCGCCGTCGGTCACCTGCGCGACCGAGTCGCCGCGCATCGACGAGCGGATCTGCTCGAGCCGCGAGTGGCCGGCCAGCTGCGTGGTGGAAGCCTGGACCTCCATCATGCGCCCTTGGACCGAGTTCTGAGCGAGTTCCGCCGAGCCCAGCGCCGTGGTGTAGCGCTTCTCGATCTTGTCGCGGACCTCTTCCAGCGACGGCGTGTTGCCCGGCGCCGCCAGCTGGCTCATCTGGTTCAGCGAGGCGGAGACCTGCTCCTGCATCTTCGCCTGCTCCAGCTGCGAGAGCAGCTTCGTGCGCTCGGCCAGCTTCTGCTGCAGCATCTGCGAGTTGCGCTCCACGGCCTTCTTGGCCTGGGCCGCCGCCTGCAGCGACTGGTCGTGCAGCGTCTTCAGGTCCTCGATGCTCTGCTCGGCCGTGACGAGCTGCGTCGCGAAGCTCTCCGCGGCGTTCTCGAACTCGGTGGCCTTCTGCTCGTCACCCTTGCTGCGGGCTTCGTCCGCGAGGACGAGCGCCTGCCGGGTCGAGGCCTGCAGCTTCTCGACGTCGCCGAGCTGCCGGTTGAGCTTCATCTCCAGCTGCCGCTGGTTGCCGATCACGGAGGCGGCCTGCTGCGTCAGCGCCTGGTGGTTGCGCTGCGCCTCCTCGATGGCCTGCTGGATCTGTACCTTCGGGTCGGCGTGCTCGTCGATCTTCGACGAGAACGCCGCCATCATGTACTTCCAGAACTTCACGAACGGGTTGGCCATCTCCTCCGCCTGCCTTCTTGCGTCCCACGGGCCTTAGTGATCCTCGGGGTGGGGCGTCACTCCCCTGCTCATCCAACGCACCGACCCCGGCGTCGGGTTCCATCGTGTCAGGTCGGCCACGTCCGTTCCAGGCGACCCCGGGGGATTTCAGGGTTCCTCCCTGATCACCCCTGGAGCTAACGCCGACGGCCCCGGGCGGGTTGCCCGGGGCCGTCGCCGAAATCGTGAGCCGAAACCCGGCACGAGACCGGGTGCGGACCCGATGACTCGCGCCGAGCGGGGGCCGGGGGCTCGCCCCCGGACGCGGTCTGGGGCTCGGCCCCCAGAAGACACGGCGAGGGAGCCGGGGCGAGCGCTCTCCGCGAGCGCACCTCACCCAGCTCCCCGCACGCTCCCCTTACGCAGCGATCGTCGAAGCCAGCTTGGGCTGCCCGATCGTCGTCCGCAGCGTGGTGTTCATCCGCGGCGCCGGCGAAACCCGCAGGTCCGCGAGGTCGTTGCCGATCAGCTCGGACATCAGCCTGCCGCCTTCGATGCCGGCCGAGGCCTTGGCGTCGCGGTCGGGCACCTTCTCCCGGGGCCCGCCTTCCACGATCCGCTCGTCGACCGGTGCGACCTCGACGTTGTCGAGGGCCGAAACGTCCGCCGCCACCTTGTGCAGCAGTTCGCCGAGCGGAAGGTCCAGGGCCTGGCAGATGGACGCGAGCAGCTCGCTCGACGCCTCTTTCTGGCCCCGCTCCACCTCCGAGAGGTAGCCGAGGCTGACCCTGGCGGCGCGGGAGATGTCGCGCAGCGTACGACGCTGGTTGGTGCGGGCATGACGGAGCCGATCACCGATCGCCTCACGCAACAGCACGGTCATCACGCGCCTCCCTTCCGAACAAGTACTCCCTACGTTACCCAGAGCGGCGCCCCGGGCGCAGGAGTTGGCGTGCCCGTACGCCAAGGGCGAACGCCGGTTTCACGCCAGATGTTCCCCGAGCAGGGCAAACGCCGCCAGGACCGATTCGGTCCTGATCACGTCCCGGTCGCCGTTCAGGGCCAGCGTACGGACTGTGCGTGTTCCCGGCCCGGCGAGCCCGACGTGCACGGTGCCGGGTTCGACGCCGTCCTGCGCCGCCGGCCCGGCCACGCCGGTGAGCCCGAGACCCCAGGTGGCGCCGCACCGGTCGCGGGCGCCCTCGGCCAGCTGGGCGGCGACCTCGGGGTGGACGGCGCCGTGTTCGGCGAGCAAGCGGGGGTCGACGCCGGCCAGGGCGATCTTCAGCTCGGTGGCGTAGACGACCAGGCCGCCGCGCAGCGCCGCGCTCGCCCCGGGCACGCGCGCCAGGGTCGCGCAGACCAGCCCGGCGGTCAGCGACTCGGCCGCGGCGACGGTCTCGCCCCGCGCGGTGAGGGCGCCGACGAGGGCGGCGGCTTGTTCGTCGCCGCCGTCCGGACGTCGCGAACGAGTCACCGGGGACCCCGGACGTCCCGGAGGAGTCGTGCGCGGCGAGCCGGCCTGTGCGGGAGGGGCCGGGGTTTCCTCGGCCACCGTCAGCTCCCGGTGACCCGGCGTCCGGCCGCGCGCAGCCGGACCGCGCGAATCAGGTAGTCCACGCCGGTGACGACGGTCAGCACCAGCGCCAGCCCCATCAGCGCCCAGCGCACCGGGTCCGCCCCCGCCGGCAGCGGCAGCAGGTACGCCACGATCGCGGCGATCTGGGCCATCGTCTTCGCCTTGCCACCGCGGCTGGCCGGGATGACACCGTGCCGGATCACCCAGAACCTCAGCAGCGTGACGCCGATTTCGCGGACCGCGATGACGATCGTGACCCACCAGCCGAGCTCGCCGAGCACACTCAGCCCGACCAGCGCCGCGCCGGTGAGCGCCTTGTCCGCGATCGGGTCGGCGATCTTGCCGAAGTCGGTGATCAGGCCGTACTTGCGGGCCACCCAGCCGTCCAGCTGGTCGGTGGCCGAGGCGATGGCGAACAGCCCGGTCGCGAGCGCGCGCCAGGTGGTGTCGTGGCCGTCGCCGACGAACAGCGCGGCGATGAACAGCGGCACCAGTACCAGCCGCGACAGCGTCAGGAGGTTCGCGACGTTGAGCGTGGGAACCGGGGTCGGCTCGGGAACCTGGGCGGGGGCATCGCGGGCCAGGCCCTCGTCGGCGGCGTCGCTGGGGAGCGCACTCACCGGTCGGCGTCCGGTACCGCGCGGACGATCAGGTCCACGCCGGCCGAATCCACGACCTCGCACCGCAGGAAGTCGCCGACCTGGGTCTTCTCCGGCGCGTCGAGGATGACGCACTCGCCGTCGACCTCGGGGGCCTGGTGCGCCGCGCGGCCGGTGAGCTCGCCGTCGTCGTCCAGCTCGACGAGGACGTCGACGAAGGTGCCGATCCGGTCCTCGGCGCGCTGCGAGGTCAGCTCCTCGACCAGCGCGGAGATCCGGGTGACGCGCGCGGCGACCTCGGCCGGGTCGAGCTTGCCGTCGAAGCCCTCGGCTTCGGTGCCGTCCTCGTCGGAGTAGCCGAAGACGCCGACGGCGTCGAGGCGCGCGCCGGTGAGGAACCGCTCGAGCTCGGCCAGGTCGTGCTCGGTCTCGCCGGGGAACCCGACGATCACGTTGGTCCGGATGCCCGCTTCGGGCGCGTACTCGCGGATCTGCTCGGTCAGCGCCAGGAACGAGTCCGTCGAGCCGAACCGGCGCATCCGGCGCAGCACCTGCTCGCTGGAGTGCTGGAACGACAGGTCGAAGTATTCGGCGACGCCCGGCGTGGTGGCGATGGCCTTGACCAGCTGCGGGCGCGTTTCGGCCGGCTGCAGGTAGGAGACGCGGACGCGCTCGATGCCCTCGATCTCCGCCAGCCGCGGCAGCAGCCGCTCCAGCGCGGTGGCGCCGTCGCGGCCGAAGTCCTTGCCGTAGGACGTCGAGTTCTCGCTGACCAGGAACAGCTCCTTGACGCCGTGCTCGGCCAGCCACATCGCCTCGGCGACGATCTCGTCGGGCTGCCGCGAGACGAACGAGCCGCGGAACGACGGGATGGCGCAGAAGGAGCAGCGCCGGTCGCAGCCGGAGGCGATCTTCAGCGCGGCCACCGGCGCGTCGTCGAGGCGCGTACGCAGCACCCGCGGGCCCCAGCCGTGCTGCGCGTGGCCCGGGACCTCGACGGTCTCGGCCGCGGCTGGCCGCTGGACCGGGCTGATCGGGAGCAGCTTGCGCCGGTCGCCCGGCGTGTGCGACGCGATCTTGCGGCCGGCGACGACGTCGTCGAGCCGGGCGGAGAGGTCGGCGTAGTGGTCGAAGCCCAGCACCGCGTCGGCCTCCGGGAGGCTGTCGGCGAGCTCGTGGCCGTAGCGCTCGGCCATGCAACCGACGGCGACGACCTTCTTGCCCGTGTCGGCCGCGGCGAGCAGCGTGTCGACGGAGTCCTTCTTGGCCGACTCGACGAAGCCGCAGGTGTTGACCACCACGACGTCGGACTCGTCGGGGTCGGCCGCCAGCTCCCAGCCGCCGGCCGCGAGCCGGCCCGCCAGCTCCTCCGAGTCGACCTCGTTGCGGGCGCAGCCCAGGGTCAGCAGGGAGACGCGTCGGGCGGCGGCTGAGTCCGTGACAGGGGAAGGCACGACGTTCAGGGTAGCCGCCGGGCCCGGGCGGCCCGACGACGGCGTAGCTCGGTCGTGACACCGGGGCTCCACCCCGGGCCGGGGGCTCCGCCACCCGGACCCCCGAAAGGCGAGCTGCGACAACCGGGGCTCCACCCCGGGCCGGGGGCTCCGCCACCCGGACCCCCAGAAAGGCGAGCTGTGTCGCCGTGCGCGCCGGGCGATGTGGCAGGGTGGACGATCGTGCCGTCCGACTCGCCCCGCCCGTCCGTCCGCCGTGCCCGGATCGCCGACATCCGCAAGATCAAGGACCTGGTCGACTCGGACGCGGGCCGTGTACTGCTGGAGAAGGACCTGGTCACCCTGTACGAGGCGGTCCAGGAGTTCTGGGTCGCCGAAGTGGGTGACGACGTCGTCGGTGCGGCGGCGCTGCACGTGCTCTGGGAAGACATCGCCGAGCTGCGCACCGTCGTCGTCGACAAGGTCGTCCGCGGCCAGGGCGTCGGGCGCATGCTGGTCGCCCGGCTGGTCGACGAAGCACGTGAGCTGGGTCTCAAGCGGCTGTTCGTGCTGACCTTCGAGACCAGTTTCTTCGCCCGGCACGGATTCGTGGAGATCGACGGCACCCCGGTGTCGCAGGAGGTCTACGAGGAGATGCGGCGTTCGCACGACACCGGCGTCGCCGAATTCCTCGACCTGCCCTACGTCAAGCCGAACACGCTGGGCAACTCGCGGATGCTGCTCGAGCTCTGAACGTTCGGCGGCTGACGACGGCGGGGGCCAGGATGGTGATCATGGAGATCGATCACCTGCTCAGCACGACCCGCGCGGTGCGCCGGAAGCTCGACCTCGAACGGCCCGTGGAACCCGAAGTCCTCGAAGAGTGCCTGAACCTGGCGCTGCAGGCGCCGACGCCCGGCAACGTCCAGGCCTGGCGCTGGCTCGTGGTGCGCGACCAGGACGTGAAGAACCGGCTCGGCGCGATCTTCCGCACAGTCGGCGAGGCCTACTTGGCGGAGCGGGCGAGCGCGGCGCCGTCGCGGGCGCTGGCGTCCGGAAAGCATCTGATCGACGTGATCGAGCGGGTCCCGGTGTTCGTCATCCCGGTCCTGCAGGGGCGCCCGGCCGGGGACAACGCGCTCGACGCGGCCTTCTACGGCGGCATCTTCCCGGCGGTGTGGAACTTCCAGCTGGCGCTGCGCTCGCGCGGCCTGGGCTCGACGCTCACGACCTACCACCTGTCCCGCGAGGCCGAAGCCGCGGAGATCCTCGGCATCCCGGACGGCTTCACCCAGGCCGGGCTGTTGCCGGTGGCGTACACGACGGTGCCGGACTTCAAGCCCGCCCCGCGCAACCCGCTGTCCGAAGTCGCCTTCCTCGACCACTGGGGCACGCCGCTCAGCTGATCCGGACGATCGCCTCCCCGGCGTCCTCGCTCACCGACACCAGCTCGATCCGGCTGGCGGCGAACGTCGTGGCCTGCGGGCCGGTGCGCGGGCCGCTGTGCAGCTCGGCCGTGGTGCTCTCGCCGCGGCCGGGCTCCTTCAGCAGGAACGCCAGCGTGACCTCCCCCTGCCAGACGCACGTCATCCCGGGGCGGCACCGCGAGTCGGCGACGACCCGCGTGTACCGCACGGTCAGGTCCTTCCCCTGCACCGCCACCTCCTGCCCGAGCCGGAGGGTGACGTCCGGCCCGGCCGGGGCGCTCACGGTCGGCGGCGGCGAGGCGGGCCCGGGGGCAGCGGGCCGCCCGGCGGCGACCGAGCTCCCGGCGCCCACCGTGACGACGGCGAAGGCGAACAGTCCGGCCACGAATCGCTGTAGGTCCACGTGTTGTGGACGGAACGGACCGAGCCGGGGTTGCACCGGTTACTCCTCGCCGTCGGATTCCGCGTCCACCGGGCCACCGCCGCGGATCAGGAACAGGACCGACTCCAGTTCCTCCGGTTTGATCAGCACGTCGCGGGCCTTCGAGCCCTCCGACGGGCCGACCACGCCGCGGCTTTCCAGCAGGTCCATCAGCCGGCCCGCCTTGGCGAAGCCGACCCGCAGCTTGCGCTGCAGCATCGACGTCGAGCCGAACTGGGACGTCACGATCAGCTCGGCCGCCTGCAGCAGGACGTCCAAGTCGTCCCCGATGTCCGAGTCGATTTCCTTCTTCTCGCCGGCCTTCTGCGCTGTGACACCGTCCTGGTAGTCCGGCTGCGCCTGCTCCTTGGCGTAGTTGACGACCGCCGAGATCTCTTCGTCCCCGACGAACGCGCCCTGGATGCGGACCGGCTTGCCGGCGCCCATCGGCAGGTAGAGCGCGTCGCCCATGCCGATCAGCTTCTCCGCGCCCGGCTGGTCGAGGATGACGCGCGAGTCGGTCAGCGACGACGTCGCGAACGCCAGCCGCGAGGGGACGTTGGTCTTGATCAGGCCGGTGACGACGTCGACCGACGGCCGCTGCGTGGCCAGGACCAGGTGGATGCCGGCGGCGCGCGCCTTCTGGGTGATCCGGACGATCGCGTCCTCGACGTCGCGCGGGGCGGTCATCATCAGGTCGGCGAGCTCGTCGACGATCGCCATGATGTACGGGTACGGCCGGTATTCGCGCTCCGACCCCGGCGGCGCGGTGATCTCGCCCGAGCGCACCTTCTTGTTGTAGTCGTCGATGTGCCGGACCTTGTTGACCTGCATGTCCTGGTAGCGCTGCTCCATCTCCTCGACCAGCCAGGCCAGCGCGGCGGCGGCCTTCTTCGGCTGGGTGATGATGGGCGTGATCAGGTGCGGGATGCCCTCGTACGGCGTCAGCTCGACCATCTTCGGGTCGATCAGGATCATCCGGCACTCTTCCGGTGTCGCCCGCGCGAGCAGCGACACCAGCATCGAGTTGACGAAGCTGGACTTACCGGAGCCGGTGGAGCCCGCGACCAGCAGGTGCGGCATCTTCGTCAGGTTCGCGGTGACGAAGTGGCCCTCGATGTCCTTGCCGAGGCCGATCACCATCGGGTGGTTGTCCTTGACCGTGGTCGGCGCGCGCAGGACGTCACCCAGGCGGACCATCTCGCGGTCGGAGTTGGGCACCTCGATGCCGACCGCGGACTTGCCGGGGATCGGCGCCAGCAGGCGGACGTTGTCGGTCGCCACCGCGTAGGCGATGTTCTTGGTCAGCGCGGTGATCTTCTCGACCTTCACGCCCGGGCCGAGTTCGACCTCGTAGCGGGTGACCGTCGGGCCGCGGGTGAAGCCGGTGACCTGCGCGTCGACGTTGAACTGGTCCAGCACGCCGGTGATCGCCTCGATCATGGCGTCGTTGGCCTTGCTGCGGGACTTCGGCGCGTCGCCGAGCTTCAGCAGGTCGGGCGGCGGGAGCAGGTAGTCGCCCTCGACCGTGCGGGTGACCGCGAGCGGCAGCTCGGGGGCCTTCTTCGGCTTCTTCTCGGGCACCTCGGCCGGCGGCTTGGGCAGCGCCTTGGGGGGCTTGATCGGCGTCGGCACCTCGGCGAGCGCGGCTTCGAGGTCGAGCTGTTCGCCGGCTTCGCCCGACTGGCGGCGGCGCGACGGCTTGCGCAGCCGCGCGGACTTCGGGTCGGCCTCGGTGACGGTGTCCTCGTCCGTGGCGAACCCGGACCGCAGCGCCTCGGCCTCGGCGATCTCCTCCTCGTCGAGGCCCCAGTGCCGCACCCGGTGCGGGATCTCGCGGACCGGCGTGCCGGTGAACACGAGCACGCCGAAGAACAGCGCGAGGATCAGCAGCGGCACGGCGACCCAGGTGGTGACGCCCATGGTGAGCAGGCCACCGGAGAAGGCGCCGACGATGCCGCCGGCGTACATCCGGCCCTCGTTGGTGTCGGGCAGCGCGGTGAAGATGTGCAGCATCCCGAGCACCGACAGGACGACCATGATCGTGCCGACCACCATCCGCGGCCGCGTCTCCGGGTGCGGCTCGGACCGCATCAGCGCGACGGCCACGACGATCAGCACCAGCGGCAGCGTCACGGCTCCGGCACCGAGGACGGTCCGGGTGGCGATCTCCACCCCGGTGCCGATCGGCCCGGCCGCCCGCCACCAGACGCCGACGGCCGCGACGATGCCCAGGCCGATCAGGCCCAGCGCGAGCCCGTCGCGGCGGTGTTCCGGCTCGAGCTCGCGGGTGCGGCCGACCGTGCGGGCCAGCGTGCCCAGGCCCTTGGCCAGCAGGTTCCAGGTGCCGCGGACGCCCTTGCCGAAGAGCCCGGGCGTCTTGCGGCGCGCGCGTGGCGCGGGCTTGCGAGCGGGTGATGTACGAGGCTTCGCGGGTGTACGCGGCTTGCGCGCCGCTGCCCCCTTCGCGCCGCTTCCCGTGCTTCTCTTCCTCGTCGCCGACCCAGCCATGCCGCCAACGGTAACTCGCATTGCTCCTCAGCCCCGGGTGCCACTCTCGGCCCAGGGTGAACTTCTGCCGCACAGCCGTGCTCGAGCGGCCATCCGGGTGAACCGATCCGGCCAGTGCGCAATCGGGTGAAATCGGCGTCTGCCATGCTCTGCCCCATGCTCGCGCTGCGCACCGCCGAACCGCCCCGCCGTGCTCCCGCCATCTGGCGGACCATGCTGAACATCGACCGGGGACTGGTGAACCTGGTCGGGCGGCTGACCGTCACCGGCCGGGTGCCCGCGCAGCTGCGGGGACGGCCGCTGCTGATGACCGCCAACCACATCGGCGTGTTCGACGCCTTCGTGCTGATGGCGGCGTGCAAGCGGATCGGCATCAACCCGCGGTTCATGCTGGCCGGCGGCATCCTGGACGCGCCGGTGATCGGGCCGGCGCTGCGGGTCAGCGGGCACCTGCGGGTCGACCGCAAGCACGCCGGGACCGCCGTCGGGCAGTTCGCCGAGGCCGTCGAGGCGATGAAGACCACGCGCGAGCCGATCATCGTCTACCCGGAGGGCCGGATCAGCCACGATCCCGGCCTGTGGCCGGAACGCGGCAAGACCGGCGCGGCGCGGCTGGCCCTGGCGGCGGGCGTGCCGGTGATCCCGATCAGCCAGTGGGGCGCGCACGAGGCCGTCTACTGGGGCACCGAGACCGTCAACGGCCCGGCCGACCTGGTCCCGCTGGCCCGCTCGGGACTCAGCGCTCCCCTGCGCCGTCCGCGGTTCCGCGTGCACTTCGGCGACCCCGTCGACCTTTCGGACGTCGAGCCGGAGCGGCCGGGCGCCGGGGTGCGCGCGCACGCGAAGATCATGCAGGCGATCACCGACGGCCTCGTCCCGCTGCGCGTGGGCGAGCTCGACCGGCCCCGCTTCCACGACCCCACGCGGCCCACCGACACGGTCAGCCCCTGGAAGCCGACGTCCGGATACTGAGACGCCGGCGCCGGCACCCCTAGAGTCGGCGGACGTGAGCACACGGATACTCGTCGTCTACTACAGCTCCACCGGGAACACCGTCGCCCTCGCCGAGTCGCTCGCCGCGGGGGCGCGCGAAACCGGCGCCGACGTGCGGGTGCGGACCGTGGCGGAAACCGTGCCCGCGGACGCCATCGCGCGGAACCCGCGCTGGCAGGCGTGGGTCGATTCGGGCCCGCACCACGAGCTCGCCACGCTCGGCGACCTCGAGTGGGCCGACGGGCTCGCCGTCGGCAGCCCGACCCGGTTCGGCGGCCCGGCCGCCCAGCTCAAGTCCTATTTGGACAGCACCGGCGGCCTGTGGGCGCAGGGGAAGCTGGCGGACAAGGTCGCGACGTCGTTCACGACGGCGTCCACCGCGCACGGCGGCCTCGAATCGACGCTGCTGGCGATCAACAACGTCTTCTACCACTGGGGCGCGATCGTCGTGCCGCTCGGCTACACCGACCCGCACCTGAAGGAGTCCGGCAACCCGTACGGTGGCTCGTTCGTGTCCCGGAAGTCCGCGGCGCCCGACGACGTCGCCCTCGACGCCCTGCGCCTGCAGGGCCGGCGGCTGGCCACCATCACGACGCACGTCGCGACCGGCCTCAAGCGCGCCGGGTAACCGGGGAAATCGTTTCGGCGGTGACGTCGGGCCACCTACAGTCGCGGTGGTGACCACCGAACTCCCCGTCCTCGCGCCGCCCCGGGTCGTCCACCGGGGTCGCGGGACCACCCTCGTCCTGCTCGCCGCGCTGTTCTTCAGCACGTCGGGCACCCTGGGCAAGTCCGCGATGTCCGCCGGGATCACCCCGGAACAGGTGGCCGCGGCCCGCATCGCACTGGCCGCGGCCGTGCTGCTCGCCGGGGTGGCGCTGGTGGCGCCGCGGCGGCTGCGGGTCCGCCGGGCGGAGCTGCCCGTCCTGGTCGGCTACGGCCTGCTCGGCGTGGCCGGCGTGCAGCTGCTCTACTTCGTCGCCGCGGGCCGGCTCCCGGTCGGCATCGCCATCCTGCTCGAGTTCGTCTCGCCGGTGCTCATCGCGCTCTGGGTGCGGTTCGTGCGGCGGCACCGGCTGCCGCGGGCGGTCTGGGCAGGCATCGGGTTGGCCATGGTCGGGCTCGCCCTGGTCGCCCAGGTCTGGGAAGGCGTCACCCTGAACGGGCTCGGCCTGCTGGCCGGCTTCGGCGCGGCGCTGTGCTCGGCCGGCTACTTCCTGCTCGGCGAACGCGCGGTGGCCGACATCGACCCGCTGGGCCTGGTCACCTGGGGCATGGTGATCGGCGCCGTCGCGGTGTGCTTCGTGGCGCCGCCGTGGACGTGGCCGCTCGGGCTGCTCGGCGCGCACGTCGAGTTCGGCGCCTGGCACCCGCCGGTGTGGCTGCTGCTCACCCTGCTGGTCCTGGTGGCGACGGTGCTCGCGTACGTCTGCGGCATTTCGTCGCTGCGGCACCTGCCGGCGTCCGTGGCGAGCGTGCTCGGGCTGGTCGAGCCGCTCATCACGACGGCCGCGGCGTGGCTGCTGCTCGGCGAGGAGCTCGCCTGGCCGCAGCTGCTCGGGTCGGCGATCCTGCTGGCCGGCGCGTACGTCGTGCAACGGAAGTCGGCGATCCTCGTCCACTGAGCCGGGGGTTGCGCAAATCCTGCACCGGGTCGAGCACGGGTGCGAGAATTCCGCGATCCACGCTCACCCGGGGAGGAAGCACCTTGGCGACTGAGTCCGGGCTGCGGCCCGATCTGCGGCAACGGCACGTCCGGATGATCGCCCTCGGCGGGATCATCGGCGCGAGCCTGTTCATCGGCAGCGGGGCGGTGATCCACACCGTGGGCCCGGCTGCCGTGCTCTCCTACGCCATCGGCGGGCTGCTGGTCGTGCTCGTGATGCGGATGCTCGGCGAAATGGCGACCGCGGCGCCGGCGCTGGGCTCGTTCATGGAGTACGCGCGCGACTCGCTCGGCGGCTGGGCGGGCTTCACGATCGGCTGGCTGTACTGGTACTTCTGGGTCGGCGTGGTCGCGTTCGAAGCCGTCGCCGGCGCGAAGATCCTCCAAGGCTGGATCCCGGGGGTGCCGCAGTGGGTGTTTTCGCTGGGGCTGATGCTGCTGCTGACGGCGACGAACCTGGCGTCGGCGCGCTCCTTCGGCGAGACGGAGTTCTGGCTGGCGTCGATCAAGGTCGCCACCATCGTGGTGTTCCTGCTGCTCGGGGCGCTGTTCGTGCTCGGGCTCTTGCCGGACGCGCACTTCTCGGTCGGCAACATCGGGCTCGACGGCTTCGTCGCGAAGGGGCCGTTTTCGGTCGTGCACGGCGTGGTCATCGTGATCTTCTCGTACTTCGGCGCGGAGATCGTCACGATCGCGGCGGCCGAGTCCGACCAGCCGGAGACGGCGGTCCGCAAGGCGACCTCGACGATCGTCTGGCGGGTGATCGTGTTCTACGTCGGCTCGGTGGCGCTGCTGGTGATGATCACGCCGTGGCGCGAGATCCCGAGCGAGACGAGCCCGTTCGCGGCGGCGTTCGGCCGCTTCGGCGTCCCGGCGGCGTCGACGATCGTGTCGGCGGTGGTGCTCACGGCGGCGCTGTCGGTGCTGAATTCGGGGCTGTACACGGCATCCCGGATGCTGTTCGCGTTGCGGCGCCACGGGTGGGCACCGGCCTGGGTCGCGGACACGAACGCGCGCGGCGTGCCGTGGAAGGCGATCCTCGCGTCGACGTCGGTCGGCTACGTGGCGGTGGTGATGAGCTACGTGTCCCCCGACAAGATCTTCTACTTCATCATCAACTCGGCGGGCGCGGTGGCCCTGTTCGTGTACGCGATCATCTGCGGCTCCCAGATCCGGATGCGGCGTTCTCTCGAAGCCTCGGCGCCGGAGAAGCTGAAGCTCCGGATGTGGGGATATCCGTGGCTGAGCTGGGTCACGCTGGTCCTCACGCTGGTGGTGGTGGCGTCGATGCTGTTCGTCGACGAGGACGCGCGGATCCAGCTGTACCTGAGCCTGATCAGCCTGGCGGTGATCCTGGGCGTCTACGCCCTCATCCGCCGCCGTTCCCCCCGTGATTCGGCACGTATCTCGCGTGATTGAACCCGTAACTCGCGTGATTGGAGCCGTAACTCGCGAGATCCGGCTCCAATCACGCGAGATCCGGCTCTGATCACGTGAGTTACGGGGAACTCAGCCGCCGGCCAGCCGGCTCAGTGCGCCGAAGAAGACGTCGGTGATCTTGGCCGGGTCGAGGGCCACGAAGGCCTGGCCGCCGGTGGCCGCGGTCAGCTGGTCCAGCTCGGCCTTGTCCGCGTCCGGGCCGATCCCGACGCCGATCAGCGGGATGGGGCGGCGGGGGTCCTGGAGCTTCGCCAGCTCGGTCAGCAGGTCCGCGCGGGACACGCCGTGCGGGTCCTCGTTGCGGCCGTCCGTCATCACGATCACCAGGTTCAGCCGGCCGGGCTCCCACTCGCGACGGGCCGTGCGGTACGTGTCCAGCACGCTGTCGTAGAGCCCCGTCCCGCCGTTCGGGGTCGCCTTCACCTGGGCGAGCTTGTCCAGCGCGCCGCTCGCCAGGTGCTGGGCCACCGGGGCCATCGGCAGCAGCTCGCGGTAGTCCTTCTCGCCGTCCAGGTGGGTCGAGAACGCCAGCATCCGCAGCTGGGTCGCCGGTTTGAACAGGTGCATCGCCTTCGCCGCCGCCTGCATCGTCACCTGCATCCGGTTCAGCCCGGTCCCGGGGACCTGCGCGTTCATCGACCCCGAGACGTCGATCAGCACCTGCACCCGCGCGCTCAGGTTGACGCCGGCCCACTGGTTGAGCAGCTCGTCGACGACGGCCGCGGGCGGGAGGCCGGCGGCCCGGATGCCCTGCGGCGCCACCCGCGGGTCGTCGGCGTGCTCGCGCAGCGCCTGCCCGCCCGCCGCGCGCAGGCCGGTCTTCGCGATCGCGTCGGAGCCCGGGTCGCCGAGCACCGCCTCGCGCAGCGCGTCGACGATCGGCCGCTGCTGCGGCGTGATCCCGCCCAGCTCCGCGAACGGGTAGTCCAAAGCGGGCACCGCGGTCGAGTAGACGGCGACGAGCGGCGACTTCGGGTCCTCGATGTTGTGGCGCAGCAAGGAGTTCTCCGACGCCGGGAACGCCGTCACCGCGGCCGTGCCGCCGCCGTCGCTCGACCCCGGCAGCCGCGCGATCAGGTCCGTCTCGTCGCCGAGGCTGTTGGCCGAGAACCGCCGCAGCAACGCGACGTACGCGGCCGAGGGCTCCGGCGCCGCTTTGACGCTCTCCCGCAGGCCGAGCAGCGCCGTCGCGCCGACCGGGTCGCCGGCCGGGTCGGGCATCCCCGGGACGACGCCGGGCGCGGCCAGCACCTCCGCCCAGGTGGGCGTGCGGTCGGGCCAGCCGAGGCCCTTGGCGACGTCCGCGGCGACGGCTAGCACGACCGGCGAGCTCGCCACCGACGCCCCGGTTTCGGGAACGTCGGCGGCGCCGAGCTGGTGGGCGCGGCGCAACGCGAGCGTGGAGTCCGGCATCCACACCTGCGGCCGCGGGCTGCCGTCCGACAGCGCCAGCCGCTCGGCCGCCTGCGTCGCTTCCCGCGGTTGGACTTCGATGCTGCCGCACCGCAGGTCGAGGCCGTGCACGACCAGCGACAACGCCGGCGCGATGTCCGGCGACGCGGTGACGAGGACCTTCGCGGGCTGCTCGCACGACGGCCGGGCGCGCACGACCGACACGGTCACCCACGCCGCGGCACCGAGGACGAGCACCAGGCCGGTCGCCAGGGCGGGCACGAGCAGCCGGCGTCGTCTGCCGTCCGAATGACGTCCCATCGGCGCGGCCTCTCTGCGCGAGGCGGGGTGGGATCAAGGTTATCCCGCGGCGAACCGGCCGCACGTGCGCCGGACGGCCTAACAGCTCGACCCCGGGAAGGGAATCAGCCCCTCCCGGAGCGGGATGTCCACGGCTACGGCAGGCGAAACACCGGATCGCCGGAAGCCGGCCCGAACCGGGCCACGTCAGAAATGCGTGAAGGCCTCACCGAGGACTCCACGTCCCTCGATGAGGCCTGCACACTTGGCCGGGGGTCAGACCGGGATGACCGTCGGGACGATCATCGGACGGCGACGGTAGGTGTCGGCCACCCAGCGGCCCACCACGCGGCGGACCGCCTGCGCGATCCGGTGCGTGTCGGTGATGCCTTCGGCCTCCGTGCGGGCCAGCTCCATCTCCACCAGCGGCACGACGGCGGCGAGCGCCTTCGGGTCGTCGGAGAAGCCACGGCCGGACACCGTGGGGCTGCTGACCGGGCGGCCGGTGCTGGAGTCCACCGCCACACTGATCGAGATGAACCCGCCCTCGCCCAGCACCAGCCGGTCGGACAGGGTCGACTCGCCGACGTCGCCGACCGACAGGCCGTCGACGTAGACGTGCCCGACCTCGACGCGGCCAGTGCGGGACGCCTTGCCGTCGACCAGGTCGACGACCACGCCGTCCTCGGCGATCACCACGTTGTCCGGGGCGACGCCGGTGCGGATGGCCAGCTCGCCGTTCGCGCGCAGGTGCTTCCACTCGCCGTGCACCGGCATGACGTTGCTCGGCCGCACCGCGTTGTACAGGTAGAGCAGCTCCCCCGCCGACGCGTGGCCGGACACGTGCACCTTGGCGTTGCCCTGGTGGACGACGTTCGCGCCGAGCCGGGTCAGGCCGTTGACCACGCCGAACACCGCGGTCTCGTTTCCCGGGATCATCGAGCTGGCCAGCACGACGGTGTCGCCCGCGCGGATCGAGATCTGCCGGTGCTCGCCGCGGGCCATCCGCGACAGCGCCGAGAGCGGCTCGCCCTGCGAACCCGTCGAGACGAACAGGACCTTGCTCTCCGGCAGGGTGCTCGCCTGGTCGAGGTCGACCAGCAGGCCGTCCGGCACGTTCAGCAGGCCCAGCTCGGCGGCGATCCCCATGTTGCGGACCATCGACCGCCCGACGAACGCGATCCGGCGGCCGTGCCGCTTGGCGGCGTCGAGCACCTGCTGGACGCGGTGGACGTGGCTGGCGAAGCACGCCACGATCACGCGCTGGTCGACGCGGCGGATGACGTCGTCGAGGACCGGGCCGATGTCGCGCTCGGACGTGACGAACCCGGGCACCTCGGCGTTGGTCGAGTCCACGCAGAACAGGTCGACGCCCTCGTCGCCGAGCCGGGAGAACCCGGCCAGGTCGGTGAGGCGCCCGTCCAGCGGCAGCTGGTCGAGCTTGATGTCGCCGGTGTGCAGGACCACGCCCGCCGGGGTGCGGATCGCGACCGCGAGTGCGTCCGGGATCGAGTGGTTGACCGCGAAGAACTCGAGGTTGAACACGCCGACGTCGCGGCGCTCGCCCTCGCGGACCTCGATCAGCTTCGGCCGCTGCCGGTGCTCCTTGGCCTTCGCCGCGAGCAGCGCGTTGGTGAACCTCGAGCCGTAGATCGGCAGGTCCGGCCGCAGCCGCAGGAGGAACGGGACGGCACCGATGTGGTCCTCGTGCCCGTGGGTGAGCACCAGGCCTTCGATGTCGTCGAGGCGGTCCTCGATCGCGCGGAAGTCGGGCAGGATCAGATCGACGCCGGGCTGGTCGTCCTCGGGGAAGAGGACCCCGCAGTCGACGATGAGCAGCCGTCCGCCGAACTCGAAGACGGTCATGTTGCGCCCGACCTCGCCGATGCCGCCCAGCGCGACGACGCGCAGAGCTCCATCGGGCAGTGCGGGCGGGGCGTTGGTCGGGCCTGGACCTTGGGGAAGTGAGCTCACCGAGGCAGGGTCCCAACGCTGGTGTGCGAGGTCGGCGCCACGTAGGCGGCCCTCGAATCTGCTTGTGCCACCCGCTCACCATGCCAGTCCTGGGCCGCTGTGTCGCCCAGCGGCACGCCGCCCTGGCCAAGATCGGCGGCGATCAGGGTCGTCTGCTCGGCGTTCGGGGCGACGATCGGCAGCCGCGGGTCGCCGATGTCGAAGCCGCGCAGCCGCAGCGCCGCCTTGCTGAAGGCGACCCCGCCGACCCGGGACATCGCGCGCAGCACCGGCAGCATGCCGCGGTGGTTGGTGCGGGCGGTGGACGTGTCACCGTTCTCGTAAGCGTCGATCATCGCCCGGATCCGGCCCGCGACGACGTGACCGATCACACTCACCACGCCGACCCCGCCGACCGAGATCCACGGCAGGTTGAGGCCGTCATCACCCGAGTAGTAGGCGAGATGGGTGTTCGCGATCACCTCGGAGCCGGCGATGAGGTCGCCCTTGGCGTCCTTGACCGCGACGATCCGGGGGTGCTCGGCCAGCCGCAGCAGCGTGTCGACCTCGATCGGGACGACCGAGCGCGGCGGGATGTCGTAGAGCAGCACGGGCAGGCCGGTGCTGTCGGCGACCGTGGTGAAGTGCGCGTACAGCCCGGCCTGGCTGGGCCGCGAGTAGTACGGGGTGACGACCAGCAGGCCGTGGGCCCCGGCCGCCTCGGCCTGCTTCGCCTGCTCGACGCTGTGCGCGGTGTTGTTGGTGCCCGCGCCGGCCACGACGGTCGCGCGGTCGCCGACGGCCTCGACCACGGCGCGGATGAGCTGGTCCTTCTCCGCGTCGGTCGTGGTCGGGCTCTCGCCGGTGGTGCCGTTGACCACGAGCCCGTCGTTCCCCAGCTCCACGAGGTGCTCGGCCAGCTCCTGCGCCCGCTTCAGGTCCAGCGCGCCGTCGGCGTCGAAGGGGGTGGCCATCGCGGTGAGCACGCGCCCGAACGGCCGTCCGGGCGCTGCGGTAGGTGGGTTGGACATGGCAGAACGGTACCTCGTCCCCCCGGCGAAAACCGCGCCGACCTGGTCACGGACCCGAAGTGCGGAGGATTTCCCGGTGCCGGCCGTTCCTCGCGGAACTTCTACTTGACCTTGGTCACGATCGGGGCGGAGATCGGGCCGCCGTCGGCCTTGGTCAGCACGCAGTAGAACTCGCGCGTCGGGTAGTCGCCGGACTTCTCGGGCACGCTCTGCCACTCGCCCTGGGTCGGGACGAGCGCGCGGTACTTGAGGCCGTCGCGCTGGGTCTCGGGGACGAGCGACGAGCGGAACGCGGTCGCGCAGCGGGCTTCGGCCACGGCCGTGACCGCGGCGAGGCCCGGGTAAGCGGAAATCTCCGCTTCGCTGTCGGTCCAGTTCGCCGTGCCGATGGCGTACCCGGAGTCGTAGATCTCGACGGTGTGGCTCTTCTTGCAGTCGCCGCTGTTCTCGTCGCTGATGACCCCGCCGTCCTGCACCGGGGCGTTGTAGCAGAGGTAGCTCGAACTGGCGTCGACGCGCATCTGCCCGGCGAGGCCGAACGTCATGGTCGGCAGCTTCTGGGCGTCCACCGCGGGAGTCTCGTAGGCCTTGCCCGCGAAGAAGCCGCCGACGAGGGCGGCCACGACGAGGACCGCGGCCGCCGAGAGCCACAGTGCGCGGTGGGTCTTCTTAGGCGGCGGCTGCGGCGCGAAGGCGCCCGGCATCGCGGTGCCGCCCGGCGGGGTGGGCCGCACGCCCTGCGCCGTGGTCAGCAGGTTCTGGGCCTGGGCCGCGGTCAGCCGCGCGTCGGGGTTGGCGACGAGCAGGCCGAGGATCGCCGCGGCGAGCGGGCCCTGGCCGCGGGTCAGGTACGGGATCTCGGTCATGATCGCGTGCAACGTCGCGGCAGTGGTCGCCCGCTCGAACGGGATCGAGCCTTCGACGGCGTAGAACAGCGTCGCACCGAGCGACCACAGGTCGGACGCCGGCATCGCTTCCCGGCCTTCGACGCGCTCGGGCGCCATGAACGCGGGTGAGCCGACGATCATGCCGGTGGTGGTCAGGCGCGGGTCGTCGACGGCGTGGGCGATGCCGAAGTCGGTGAGCTTCACCCGGCCGTCCGGCCCGACGAGGATGTTCGCCGGCTTGACGTCCCGGTGCACGATCCCGGCCGCGTGGGCGGCCTGCAGCGCGGCGAGCGCCCGCTCCCCCAGCTGCGCGGCCTGCGCGGCGGGCATCGGGCCGTGCCGGCGCACGAGCTCGGCGAGGCTCGGCGCCTCCACGAGCTCCATGACGATGAAGGTGGTGCCGCCGTCGGTGACGACGTCGTAGACGGTGACGACGGCCGGGTCGTTGAGCCGTCCGCCGGTGCGCACCTCGCGCAGGGCGCGTTCGGAGAAGACGGCGGCGGACTCGGCGTCGGGCAGCCGCAGTTCCTTGACGGCGACCTGGCGGCCGATGACCTGGTCCTGCGCCCGCCACACGACACCCATGCCGCCCCGGCCGAGCTCGCCCAGCAGGAGGTAGCGGCCCGCGACGACCCGCTGACCAGGCGTGGCGGGCGCCTGCGGCGGGTAGGGCCGGGTCTGTTCGTCGGTCACGGTGCTCCTTCGGGCGGCGGTCGCGCAGATGCTAGTCGGACCGCCGCGGAGCGCTCGGGGTTCCGCGGAATTCGTGCCTCGGCGACGAGTCTCGCCACCCGGAACGGACGATCCGGGCACGCGAGCCGTCCGCCTGGGTGCGCGAGTCGTCCGGTGGCTCAGCGGCGGGTTTCGCCGCGGTACGGGATCCAGCGGTAGCCGGGGGCGAAGTCGCTGAACTCGGCGCGCTTGCCCGTGGCCGCCCAGATGTCCTCGCTGACGACGAGGCCGGGGAAGCCCGTCAGGTCCTTCTCCGCCATGAGCTCGTCGTACGAGCGGAACCGGCCGGTCTCGATGCCGGCCAGGGCGTAGCGGTAGACCGGTGGCGCGGTCTTGAGCAGCCAGTAGAGCCGGCGGCCGGCCGCCGTCATGGCCGTCGCCTCCTCGGCGGAGTGCGCGCCGGTGCGGCTGAGGCCTTCCGGCGCAACGCCGCACCACCAGGCGCCCTGGTTCTCGAACACACCCGCCGCCCAGCCGTCGAAGTGCCGCGCGAGGTCGCGGGCGTGGGTCTCGCGCTCCCCGCATTCGGCGTTGAGGGCGAAGATCCAGGCCATGGCCGCGTCTCCCCGTTCGTGGGTCAACCGGTGATCGTGAGGTAGATGAGCACCAGGTTGAGAGTGATGATGATCGCCGCGATCACCCAGGCCGCGACCGTCGTGAGCCGGCGGTTGGCGTCCGCCCCCATCAGATCACGGTCGGCCGTCAGCCGGATCAGCGGTACCAACGCGAACGGGATTCCGAACGACAGCACCACCTGCGAAACGACCAGCGCGGTGCTCGGATCGGCCCCCAGCGCGAGCACCACGATCGCCGGGGTGAGCGTCACGAGCCGGCGCAGGACCAGCGGAATCCGCTTGTGCAGCAATCCCTGCATGATCATCGCCCCCGCGTACGCGCCGACCGACGTCGAGGCCAAACCGGAGGCGAGGAGGCCGATCGCGAACATCAGGGCGATACCCGGGCCGAGCGCCTGGGCGACCGCGCCGTGCGCCCCCTCGATGCTGTCCACGCCCACTTGGCCCTGGAGGTTCGTCGCGGCGAGCAGCAGCATGCCGAGGTTCACCGCACCGGCGAGCAGCATCGCCAGGCCGACGTCGGCACGGGTCGCGCGCAGCAGGCGGCGGCGGCGAGCCGGGTCCGGGCGGCCGTGGCGGTCGCGGACCAGGCCGGAGTGCAGGTAGACCGCGTGGGGCATGACCGTCGCCCCGAGCATCGCCGCGGCGATGAGGATGCTGCCCGCGCCGTCGAACTTCGGCACCAGCCCGCCGAGCGTTTCCGTGGCCGACGGCGGCTCGACGAACAAGCTCGCCAGGAATCCGACGGCGATCACCGCCAGCAGCCCGGTGACGACCCGCTCGAACGTCCGCTGGCCACCGCGGTCCTGCACCGCCAGCAGCGTCAGCGACACCGCGCCGGTGATCAGGCCGCCGACCACGAGCGGCAGGTCGAACAGCAGGTTGAGCGCGATGGCGCCGCCGACGACCTCGGCCAGGTCGGTGGCGATGGCGACGATCTCGGCCTGCGCCCAGTAGGCCAGCCGCGCCGGCCGGGACAGGCGCGCGCGCAGGGCCTCCGGCAGCGACATCCCGCTGACCAGGCCCAGTTTCGCCGACAGGTACTGCACGAGGACGGCCATCAGGTTGGCCGCGACGATCACCCAGACCAGCAGGTAGCCGTAGCGGGCACCGGCACTGATGTTGGAGGCGACGTTCCCGGGGTCGACGTAGGCGATCGAGGCGACGAACGCGGGCCCGAGCAGGGCCGATCCGGTGCGCAGGCGGGTCACCAGTCTCGGCCGGACAGCCTCGGTCACCGCCATGAAGCCTGCCTTTCACCGGATATCGGGGATCCTAAACCGAAGTTTAGGCATGCCGAACTTTGGTTTTCAAGGGTGATGGCTCCCACCCTGGCGCCCGGGTACCCCGAAAAGCCGTGAAGGCCACCTCGAAGAAGTCGAGGTGGCCTTCACGAACGACGCGCGTCAGGGGTGGGCGACCTCGTGGCCGGATTCGCGCAGGGCGGTGACCGCGTGGTCGAGGTCGGTGGCGCGGACCAGGATGTGGTCGGTGTCGAACGTCGACATCGAGAACAACGCGACCCCGGCCGCGGCCAGCTCCGAGGCCAGCGCGGCGATGATGCCGGTGAGCGTGAACTCCAGCGGGCCGCGGACCGACAGCAGCCGCCAGCCGTCCTCGGCCGCCGTGCTGCCGGCGGGCTCGCGGCCGGCGGGGCAGATGACGGACAGTTCTTCGGGGGTCCGGGTCACCGACACCAGGGCTTCGCCGGGCTCGAACAGCTCGGCGGGCACCGCGGCGTCCGCGGGCAGCCGCACGACGGCGTACTCGCCGGGCCGGACGTCGATCGCGAGTCGCTTCATCAGCCTTCCAGCACCTTCGGGCTCGTGGCGATCTCGGTGCCGTCCGGCAGCGTCGAGATGGTGAAGTCCGCGAACACGTTCGCCGCGGCTTTCTGCAGCTGCCGCAGGCATTCCACGGCCAGTTCGCGGATTTCGACGTCCGCGTGCTCGGTGGCGCGCATCGCGACGAAGTGGCGCCAGGCGCGGTAGTTCCCCGTCACCACGACGCGCGTTTCGGTCGCGTTCGGCAGCACGGCGCGGGCCGCCTGGCGGGCCTGCTTGCGGCGCAGGGTCGCGCCGGGGACGTCGGCGAACTTCTCCTCGAGCCCGGCCAGCAGCTCCGTGTAGGCGTCGACGCTCGCCCGGGTCGCGGCGACGAACTTCTCGTGCAGCACCGGGTCGTTCGCGATCACCTCGGGCTCGACGAACTCGGCGTCGCGCTCCGGGACGTAGCGCTGCGAGAGCTGCGAATACGAGAAGTGGCGGTGCCGGATCAGCTCGTGGGTCAGCGACCGGGAGATCCCGGTGATGTAGAAGGTCACCGACCCGTGCTCCAGCACCGAAAGGTGGCCGACGTCGATGATGTGCTCGAGGTAGCCGGCGTTGGTGGCGGTGGCCGGGTTCGGCTTGGTCCAGGACTGGTAGCAGGCGCGCCCGGCGAACTCGGCGAGCGCTTCGCCGCCGTCCGCGTCGGTCGACCACGGCACGTCCTCGGGCGGGAAGAACTCGGTCTTCGCGATCAGCTGCACTCTGGGTGACACGGTTCCGGTCACGTCAGCACTCCTTCTCCCGGCACTGCCGCAGCCTAACCTCGCGGGGCCGTGCACTCCCGGGGGACACGTGACATCACGACAGCCTTGACTGACGTCACCGATGACGTCATAGTGGTGTCATGGACCTGACGCCGTACATCGCCAACCTTCGCGAGGACCTCGCGAACACGGCTGCCGCCGGGGACGAGCACACCCGGCGGGCGGCCGCGCTGCTGTCCTCCGCGCTCGAACCCGCCGTCCGCCTGACCCTGATGAACGCCCTTGCCGACCTCGCCGCCGAGGTCACGGCCGCCCTGCCGGGCCAGGTGGTGGACGTCCGGCTCGACGGCCGCGACGTCCGCGTGGTCGTCTCCGGCACTGCCGAAGAGCCGACGTCACGCACGACACCACGTGACACCACACCGCCACCGCCCCTCGACGGCGGTGACATCAGCCGGATCACGCTCCGGCTGGTCGAGCAGATCAAGGGCCAGGCCGAACGCGCGGCAGCGGCCCAGGGCGTCTCGCTGAACACGTTCGTTTCGCAGGCGGTCCAGGGCGCACTGGGCCACGGCGCGCTCGGCGGCGGAGGCCACAAGCACCACGCCAAGGACGACCGGAGCGGGTCGCACCTGCACGGCTGGGTCGAGAGCTGAGGGGACGAGAAGATGAGTGAAGAACAGACGACACCCGCGGAAGAGCCGAACGACGAACTGGTCCGGGTCGACGAGTTCGAGACCGACGTCCCGCTGGAGCTCGATGTCAGCGTCACGATCGGCCGCGTCGAGGTCGTTCTCGACGGCGACTCCGGCGCGCGCGTGGAGCTGCGGCACGACCAGGGCGAGCAGCAACCCTGGGTGGCCGGGGTCAACAACCTGCTGTCCTGGGTCGGCGAACGCTTCGGCGACCAGCTCGGCGTCGACCCGGCGGCCTCGCCCGCCGAGGCGGTGCGGCAGAGCCGGCTCGAGAAGCTCGGCAACCGCCTGGTCGTGAGCGCGCCGAAGGCGTGGCAGCTGCGCAACGTCGCCCTCGCGGTGAAGGTGCACGCGCCGGCGGGCTCGCACGTCACCGTGCGGGCGGGCGCGGCGGACGTCACGGTGACCGGCTCGGCCGGCCGCGTCGACCTGCTGACCGGCTCGGGCGAGGTCAAGCTCGACCGCGCCGACGGCTCGGCCACGATCCGCACCGGCAGCGGCGGCATCAAGCTCGGCCCGACACTGGGCGGCCTGCAGCTGCGCAGCGGCAGCGGCCACGTCGAGGCGTCGTCGATCGCCGGGTCCGCGTCGCTGGCCACCGGCACCGGCGACGTCTGGCTGGGCGCGGTCTCCGGCGAAGTGATGGCCCGCACGGGCAGCGGCGACCTGTCGGTGGCCGACGCCGCGTCGGGCTCGCTCGACCTGATCACCGGCTCCGGCGAGGTCCGGATCGGCATCCGCGGCGGCACGGCCGCCGAAGTCGACCTGACCTCCAGCGGCGGCCGGGTTTCCAGCGAGCTGGACGTCGCCGACACCGCGCCCGAAGGCGGCGTGACGCTGAAAGTCCGCGCCCGCACGGGCACCGGCAACGCCGTGGTGACGCGCGCCGCGGGCTGAACCAGGGGAGGGACGGGCCGTTCCCGGCGGGGGTGCCGGGAACGGCCCGTTCGCGCGGAATACCAGAGAAAGCGCTCCACAGAAATCCGGCGAACGAAGGGTGAATTCGTCGAAAAGCTGTTTCAGCTGGTTACACCCGAGGAATTGCCTACTTTCTCGGATTCGCCTTGAACGGATCGCGATGCTGTCTCGTTCACATCGGTTGACCGCCTCGGCTTGGCGAAAGGTTACCGGGTGACCGCGACGATCCGCCCCACCTCGCTGCAGGGCCTGACCGACGGCGACCGCGCGCTGTTCCAGCGGTTCGGCACCGGAAAGCCCGCTCCTGTCCCCTTCCGCCGCATTCACGACGCCGTATTGGCGCAAGCGCGGGCCCGTCCGGACGCACTCGCCGTGAGGCACTCGGGTGAATCGCTCACCTATGCCGGGCTCGAACGCCGGTCGGCCGCACTCGCCGCCACGCTCGCCGGACTCGGGGTGCGGCCCGGGCAGCACGTCGGCCTGTTCCTCACGCGGTCGATCCCGATGGTGGTCGGCATCCTCGCCGTGCTCCGGGCGGGCGCGGCGTACGTGCCGCAGGACATCCGGATCGCCCCCGCACCCCAGCTGAAGCACATCGTGGCCACCGCGGGCATCGACGTCGTCCTGACCACCCGCGAGCACGCCTCCGCGCTCCCCGCGGGGCTCGGCCACGTCGTCGCCATCGACGCCGAGCACCCGCGCCCCGGCCGCCCCGGCGCGCCGCCGGCGGCCGGCGGCGGCACCGCGATGGTGATCTTCACGTCCGGGACGACCGGACGGCCCAACGGCGTGCAGGTCACCCACGCGAACCTCGGCAATGTCCTGCTGACCGCACCGGGCTCGCTCGGCATCCGGCCCGGCGACCGCGTCGCGCAGCTTCTGAACATCGCCTTCGACATGGCCGCCTGGGAAATCCTGGGGACGCTGGCCCACGGTGGCTGCCTGGTGATCCGCGGCAAGGACATCGAGGAGACCGCCCGCGAGGCCGACGTCGTCATCGCCACCCCGGGCGTATTGTCCACAGTGGATCCGGCGGCCTGCCCGCGGGTGCGGACCGTCGCCGTGGCGGGCGAACGGTGCCCGGCCGCGCTGGCCGAAGCCTGGTCGCGGCGGGCGAGCTTCCACAACGCCTGCGGCCCCACCGAAGTCACCATCGTCAACACGGTCCAGCGCTTCGATCCCCGGCGCGGCAAGCTGACCATCGGCCGCCCGGTGCCGAACACCACGGTGTACGTGCTCGACGACGAGCTGGCCCCGTGCCCGATCGGGCAGGTCGGGGAAATGTGGGCCGGCGGCGCGTGCGTCACGGCGGGCTACACCGGCGACGAGGCCCTCACCGCCGAGCGCTACCGCCCGGACCCGTTCCTCGGCGGCGCGCACCGGATGTTCCGCACCCGGGACCTCGTTCGCTGGACCGCGGACGGTCAGCTGGAGCACCACGGGCGGACCGACGACCAGGTCAAGGTCCGCGGCTTCCGCGTCGAACTGGACGCCGTCACCGCCACGCTGGAGCGGGCTCCGGGCTGCGAACGGGCGGCCACCCTGCTGTACGACGGCGGGCTCGTCGGCTTCGTCACCCCCTCGACGGCCGATCCCGGGCTGGTCCGGCGCTCGGCCGAGGCCGCGCTGCCGTACTACAGCGTGCCGACGATGATCGTCCCGGTCGATCGCCTGCCGCTGACCGAGCGGGGCAAGGTCGACCGGCACGCCCTGTTGTCCCGGTTGGACAGCCGCGAGCCGGCGGAGACGGTGGCATGACCACCACGCTCACGGTCGTCCCGTCGAAATCCGTACGGGCCCGGCTGCGACGACGGCCGTGGACGCACCACAACCGGCTGGCCGCCGCGGTGGTGGCCGGCAACGCCGTCGCCGCCACCGCCGGCCCGCTCGACCTCGGCGTCCTCACCTGGCTGGTACTGGGGAACCTGGCACTGGCCGTGCTGATCCGCCAGCAGCTGGTGATCAACCTGCTGTTCCGGCTGGCCACCGCCGTACCGGTGCGGCGATCGCTGCGGCTGCGCTGGACGCTGGGCAAGGTGTACCACTTCGGCGGCCTGCACGTCGGCGGGACGCTCTGCGCCACCGCGTGGTTCCTGGTGCTCACCGCCGTGCTCACCGCCCGCGGCGGACCGGCGCCGCTGCTGCTGACCACCTGGGCGATCGCGGGCGTCCTCGCCGTCGTGGTCGTGCTCGCGCTGCCCCGCGTGCGGGCCCGCCGGCACGACCTGTTCGAGCGCTCCCACCGGTTCGGCGGCTGGTCGCTGCTGGTGCTGTTCGCCCTCCACTCGGTGCTGCTGGCCGACGCCACCGGGAAGGTCTTCCCCGGCTCGGGTCCGTTCTGGGTGCTGCTGGTCGTCGTCACGAGCGTCGCTCTGCCGTGGCTGCGGCTGCGCCGGGTGCCGGTCCGGATTTCGCGCCCTTCGCCGCACGTGGCTCTGCTGTCCTTCGACTACGGCGTCACGCCGTTCGCCGGCTCGTCCACCGCGCTGAGCCGCAACCCGTTGCGGGAGTGGCATTCCTTCGCCAACGTGCCCGCGCCCGGGCGCACCGGGTTCCGGCTGACCGTGTCCCGGGCCGGTGACTGGACCGGTGCCCTGATCGACGACCTGCCGTCGCACCTGTGGGTGAAGGGCATCCCGACCGCCGGCGTGGGCAACATCGACAAGCTGTTCCGCCGGGTGGTCTGGGTGGCCACCGGCAGCGGGATCGGCCCGTGCCTGCCGCACCTGCTCTCCCGGGAGACACCGTCCCGGCTCGTGTGGTCCACCCGCCACCCCCGGCGCACCTACGGCGACGAGCTCGTCGACGAAATCCTCGCCGTCCAGCCGGACGCCGTCGTGTGGGACACCGACAGCGCCGGCAAACCCGATCTGGTCGCACTGGCCCTGAGCGCGCACCGGGACTTCGGCGCGGAAGCAGTGATCTGCATTTCGAACAAGAAGACGACGTGGCACGTCGTCGAAGCGCTGGAAGCCCGCGGGATTCCGGCCTTCGGCGCGATCTGGGACTCGTGAGGGAGACAGCATGGCTGACCGGACCGTCGTAGTCGACCTGCGGGCGCCCGTCGCGACCGTGACCGTGGACCGGCCACGGGCGCGCAACGCGTTGTCGTCGCAGGTGCTCTCCGAATTGCTCGCCGCCTGCTCCGAGCTGGCCGGGAACCCGGCGGTCGCGGGCGTCGTCCTCACCGGCGCGCCGGGCCCGGCCTTCGTCGCGGGCGCCGACATCCGCGAAATGGCCGCGCTGGATCCGGAGCGGGGAGCGCGGTTCGGCGCGCTCGGCCAGGAGGTCACCCGGGCGCTCGAACGGCTGCCGGTGCCGGTGATCGCCTGCGTGGACGGCTACGCGCTCGGCGGGGGCTGCGAACTCGCGCTCGCGTGCGACTTCGTCTACGCCACCCCGAAGGCGGTCTTCGGCCAGCCGGAGGTCCTGCTCGGGCTGATCCCGGGGTTCGGTGGCTGCGTCCGGCTGCGCCGCCAGGTGGGGCCCGGCCGAGCCCGCGAGCTGATCTTCACCGGCCGGCACGTCGACGCCGCGGAGGCACAGCGGATCGGCCTCGTCACCGAACTGTTCGACAGCCGCGAAGCCATGCTCGCCGGGGCCCGCGCCACGATCACGGCAGTGTCCCGCAATTCCCGGGACGCGGTGGCGCTGGCCAAGAGCGCGCTGAACGCCGGCCGCGGCCGCACCGTGGACGCCGGCCTGGAACTGGAGCTCTCGGCGTTCCGTTCGGCGTTCACCAGTCCCGACATGCGCGAGGGCACCGACGCGTTCCTCGGCAAACGCGAACCGGCGTTCGGCAGCAGAGCCGTCGGCCACTGACCGGGTGGGTGCGCCATCAACGAGACGCACACCGCCCTGCTGCAGGCGCTGCACGACCAGCACGCGCCCGCGCTGTGGCGGTACGCCCTGCGCCTGACCGGGGACGACCAGCTCGCTCAGGACGTCGTCCAGGAATCCTTGCTGCGGCTGTGGAACAGCCCGGCGATCCTCGAGCAGGGTGAGCCGGCGTCGCGCGCCTGGCTGTTCACGGTGGCCCGCAACGTGGTGATCGACGAACGCCGCAGTGCGCGCTCGCGGCGGGAGGTGCGCTCGACCGACCTGCCGGACGTGTCGCGCTCCGACCCGATCGACTCGGCGCTGGACGCCTGGGTGATCACCGACGTCCTCACCCAGCTGACCGAGGACCACCGCACGGTCATCGTCCGCGCGTACTACATGGGGCAGTCGGTCGCCGAGCTGGCGGCGGAACTGGAGGTGCCGGCGGGAACGGTGCGGTCCCGGCTGTTCTACGGCCTCCGCGCCCTGCGGCTGGCCCTCCAGGAGAGGGGGCTGACCAGCCGGTGAGCGCGCCAGCGGATCCGTACCGCGACTGGGACGCCGCGTACGTCCTCGGCGCCCTGTCCCCCGCTGAACGCCGGGAGTACGAACGGCACCTCGCTCGCTGCCGGCGGTGCGCCGCGGCGGTCGCGTCGTTCGCGGGAATGCCGGGGATCTTGTCGGCGGTGCCGCGCGAAACGACGGTGGAACTCCTCGGCCCGGCCGGGCGGGCCGGGCGACCGGTACCGGCGGCGCTGCTGCCGGGGCTGGTCCGCGCGGCCCGGACGGACCGGCGGCGAGCCCGCGCCCGCGTCGCCGCCGCGCTCGCCGCGACGGCTTTGGCCGGAGCGGTGGCCGGGAGCCGGATCCTCGGGCAGCCGTGTTCGCAGGTCCCGCGGATCGACACCACCTCGGCTCCGGCCACGACGCCGAGCGAGGGTCCGTCGACCGGCCCCGACGTCCCCGGGCGACGGTGATTCGAAGTTCCGGCTGCTCGGCCACCTCGGCCGGGCGGGCCGGCGGCGGGAGGTCGGGGCGATCGCCAGATCCCGCAACCACGCGCGGCGACCGGACTCGATGACTCAGCGCGGTGGCCGAGCCTGGTCACCAGCCGTGATCGCCACCGGCGGCAACACTTGCGGCGGCCGGGTCCGGTGGTCGGCCACGGACCGGCAAGCCACGGACCTCAGCGCACCAGCTTCGCCAACGGGGCCGCAAGGTCGCCGCGCGCGCCCACTGCCACGCCGGACAAGCCGAGCCACTCCGCCATGTGGCGCAGCTCGGCCGCCAGTTCCGGGAGGACGCGGGCCACGTCCGCGCCCTCCTCGGCGAATGCTCCCTGGACCCGCAGCACTCCCGCCGCGCGGTCGGACTTCAGGTCCACGCGCGCGACCAGCTCACCGTCCAGCAGGAACGGGAACACGTAGTACCCGTACACCCGCTTCGGCTCCGGGACGTAGATCTCGATCCGGTAGCGGAAGCCGAACAGCCGCTCGGTGCGGGACCGCTCCCAGATCAGCGGGTCGAACGGGCACAGCAGCGCCCGGCCCGGCACCGACCTCGGGGTGCGGGCCGCCGTGTGCCGGTACGCCACCGGCTTCCAGCCGCGGACCGCGACCGGCTCCAGGATCCCGGACTCCACCAGCTCCGCCACCGCCTGGCGGGCCGGGGCGGGGCCGAGGCGGTAGTAGTCGCGCAGGTCCGTCTCCGTGGCCACGCCCAGTGCCCGCGCCGAGCGCTCGATCAAGGCGCGCGCGCCCTCTTCCGGCGACACCGAAACCGCCAGGATTTCCGGCGGGACGACCCGCTCGGTCAGATCGTAGAGCCGCTCGAACGACCGCCGCGTGCCCGTGGTCAGCAGGCCGATGCCGAACAGGTACTCGCAGACGCGCTTGACCTCCGACCGCTCCCACCACGAGCCCGGCCCCCGCCGCTGCGCGTCCGCTTCCACCGCGCGTTCGATGCCGCCCGCGCCGATCGGGCCCAGCTCCTTGACCACCGACAGGATCTCGTCGACCAGCCCCGGCGACTTCTCGATCAGCGGGCCGTAGTGCCGCCACCAGCCCTCGCGCTTCGCCCCCGAGCGGATCAGCGGCCAGTCCTCGATCGGCAGGAGGCTCGCCTCGTGCGCCCACGTCTCCACCAGCAGCCGCGGCCGGCGCGGCGAGTGCGCCCACGCCGCCGCGTCGAGCAGTGCCGGGTCGTACGCGCCCAGGCGGGAGAACACCGGCATGTAGTGCGCCCGGACCGCGACGTTCACCGAGTCCAGCTGCAGCAGCCGGACTCGCGAAAGCACCCGTTTCAGGTGCTGCCGTGACGGCACGGCCGACGGACGCGGGTCGGTGAAGCCCTGTGCGGCCAGGAACGTCTTCCGGGCCGTCGAGACGCTGATCGTTTGCATGGTCCGCTCATGGTGCCACCCACCACCGACAAAAACGCGCACCACTAGATTCACCCCTTATGAGCGACGCCGCCGTCCGTCCCGCCGACCTCTCCGACGCCGCGGAGATCGCCCGCATCCAGCGCGAAACCTGGCACGCCGCCTACGAAGACCTGCTCGGCAAGCAGGCCCTCGCCCAGCTGGACGCCACCGACCTCGCCGGCACCTGGGCCGAGACGATCGACTACCCCGGCAGCCTCGTCTACGTCGCCACCGAGGGTGAGTTCACCGTCGGTTTCTGCGTCGCGGGCCGCGCGCCCGAAGACGAGGTCGCCGCGGCCGACGGCAGCCTGCCCGAGGACGCCGAGACCACCGGCCTGATCGCCACGCTGCTCGTCGAGCCGCGCTGGGGCCGCCGCGGCCACGCCGGGCGGCTACTCGCGACGGCCGCCGCGGGCCTGCGGGCCGACGGCGCCGGCCGCGGCATCGCCTGGGTCGCCCAGGGCGACCACGCCACCCTCGGCTTCTACCGCCGGGCGGGCTGGAACCCTGACGGCACCGTCCGCACCCTCGACACCGGCGAGCGCACGGTCCGCGAGGTCCGGCTCACCGGCACCCTCGACCTCGGCCTCGCCTGAGCCCGCCGCGTCCCGGAAGACCACCCACCGGAGCACGGCGTACATGAACGCGCCTTCGCCGGCGCCCGCCAGCAGCCGTGAGACGTGGTATTCGACGCCCAGGGCCGTCAGTCCCGCGCCCACACCCAGCGGAAACACGGCGTAATTGACAGCAATCGCCACTATGTAAAGCGCCAGCTGGATTCCCACGGGGGCGTGGGAATGGAAGTTGAACGTCCGGTTCAGCACGAAGCTCAGCCCGAACGCACAGCCGTACGCCAGCGTGATCGCCAGCCACACCGGCCAGCCGAACAGGCCGTGAAAGATGGTCAGCAGCGCGAGATCGACGCCGAACGTGCCGCCGTTGACGAGGCAGAACCCGAGAAAGGTCGGCGCCACGATCCGCGGCAAACCCAGCGGCAGGAAGCGCACGACGGTCCGGCACAGGGCGCCGAATCGGTCAGCGGGCGTACGGGGTTGCTCGACGGCCACCCCGCCAGCGTTCCAGTGGCGGGTGACGGCAATCCGTCCGGCAGGTGATCTTCTGGTGCCCGCCACCGGCCGAAAGGTGGGGCCAACACCAGTGCGCGGAGATTTCGAACTGATAACTTGGAAGAACGCGAGTGATTTTCGGGAGGTGACACGATGAGCTGGATCCTGCTGACGCTGGGCGTCGCGTTCGGTTCGGCCATCGTGCCGCTGATCAACGCCGAAGTGTTCTTGCTCGGGTTGTGCGCGAGCCAGCCGGGCCTGCACTGGCTGTGGCTCGGGGCGGCGGTGGCGGTCGGGCAGATCGCCGGGAAGACGCTGTACTACCTGGCCGCCCGCGGCACGATCAAACTGCCGAAGCCGCTGCACGACCGGCTGCACCGCGAGCGCCCGATGACGCCGCGGCGGGTGCGCTGGGAGCTGCGCACCAAGCGGCTGCGCGGGTGGGTCGAGCGCCTGCGCGAGCGCTGCCTACGGCACCCGCATTGGATGGCCGGGACGTACGGGGTGAGTTCCCTGGTGGGCCTGCCGCCGTTCATGGCGACGAGCGTGCTGGCGGGCCTGGTCCGGATGCGGCTCGCGACCTTCCTGACCACAGGACTGGCCGGACGGTGGATCCGGTTCAGTTTGATCGCGGCTTCACCCGCGGTGTTCGCGGGCTGGCTGCACCACTGACGCTCCGCGGCGCGCAGCTCGTGCGCCGGCTCGCGTGTCCGGACACCGATGGAAGTCAGCGGTCCGCCGCCTCCAGTTCCACGGCTTTCTTCATCGTCTCGCGCGCCCGGCGGCGGTCGCCCGCGATGTCGTACGCGTACGCGAGCTTGTACCAGACCCGCCAGTTGTCCTGGTCGGCCTCGGCTTCCGCGCGGCGCTCTTCGAACCACGCGTCGGCCGCCTCGCGATCCACGCGCCCCGAAGGCCGGCGCGGCAGGTCCGCGACGTCCGGGAGCGCGCCCTCGGCGTCCAGGCGCCGGGACAGGCGCTGGACCTGCAGGCCGTTGCGCCACGTCATGACGACGACCCAGACGCCCAGCACGGGCAGCAGCAGCACGCCCGCCCCCAAGGCGATGCCGGCGCCCGTCCCCGTCTTGAACAGCGCGAACGCCCGGTCCGCGAGCAGGACGAGGTACACCAGCAGCGCCGCCGTCAGCAGCAGCGCGACGTTCCGGGCCTTCACAGGTCGAGGACGTTTTCCAGGCCGACCGTCAGGCCGGGGCGCGTCAGCACCGTGCGGACGCCGAGCAGCACACCCGGCATGAACGACGTCCGGTCGAGCGAGTCGTGGCGGATGGTCAGGGTCTCCCCCTCGCCGCCGAACAGGATCTCCTCGTGCGCGACCAGCCCCGGCAGCCGGACCGAGTGCACGCGGACCTCCTCGACCGAAGCACCGCGGGCGCCGTCCAGCTCGGCCGTCGTCGCGTCCGGACCCGGCGTCACGCCCGCCTCGGCGCGCGCGGCGGCGATCATCCGGGCGGTGTGCGCGGCGGTGCCCGAAGGGGCGTCGGCCTTGCGGTTGTGGTGCAGCTCGATGATCTCGGCGGAGGCGTAGAACTTCGCCGCCTGGGCCGCGAAGCGCATCGCCAGCACCGCGCCGAGGGCGAAGTTCGGCGCGACCAGCACCCCCAGCTCCGGCTTCGGCTCCAGCAACGCCCGCACCTCGGCCAGCCGCGCATCGCTGAAGCCGGTGGTGCCGACGACCGCGTGGATGTCGTGCGCCACCAGGTACTTCAGGTTGTCCATGACGGCGTCGGGGTGGGTGAAGTCGACGACGACCTGGGCGTCCGCCAGCGCCGCGAAGTCGTCACCCGTGTCCAGCGCCGCGACGAGCTTCAGGTCCGAAGCGCCTTCGACGGCGTTCACCACCGTCGCGCCCATCCGGCCGCGCGCGCCGAGCACACCGACGTTGATGGTCATGAAGCGATCACCTCGTGCAGGTCGTCCGGAAGGTCGTCGGCGTGAGCGTACGGCCCGACGACCGCCGCCGCCGAGACCCCACCCGGCCGCGCGAACAAACTGCGAGCGAGCGCACACACCTCGTCGGTGGTCACCGCGTCGATCCGCGCGATCGTGTCGTCGACCCCCAGGTAGTGGCCGTAGTTGAGCTCGTTCTTGCCGATCCGCGACATCCGCGACGACGTGTCCTCCAGGCCCAGCACGATCCCGCCGCGCAGCTGGCCCTTGGCGCGGGCGACCTCGGCGTCGGTCAGGCCGTCGACGCCGACCTTGTCGAGCACCTCGCGGATGACGCCGGCGACGTCGCCGAGCTTTTCCGGCTGACAGCCCGCGTACACGGCCATGTGCCCGGTGTCGGCGTAGCTCGCGACCGACGAGTACACCTGGTAGGCCAGCCCGCGCTGCTCCCGGATCTCCTGGAACAGCCGCGAGCTCATCCCGCCGCCGAGCGCCGCGTTCAGCACCGACAGCGCGAACCGGCGGTCGTCGTGGCGCGACAGCGACCGCAGGCCCAGCATGACGTGCGCCTGCTCGGTGTCGTCGGTGTGCAGCGCCAGCTTCGGCACGGTCTTGATCCGGGCGCGGCCCTCACGCGGCGCCACCGGCGTCGCGGTCCCGGCCAGCCGGTCCTTCAACGCCTTGCGCACCAGCCGCAGCACCTGGTTGTGGTCGACGTTCCCGGCCACCGCCAGCACCATCCGCGGCAGCGTGTACCGGCGCTTGTAGAAGCTCCGCAACGCCGACGGTGACATTTCCACGATCGACTTCTCGGTGCCGAGCACCGGGCGGCCGAGCGGGTGGTCACCGAGGATCGCGGTCACGAACGTCTCGTGCAGCAGGTCCTCGGGATCGTCGTCGCGCATCGAGATCTCTTCGAGGACGACACTGCGTTCCATGTCCATGTCGCGGTCGGTGCACAGCGCCTCGAACACGACATCGGTCACCAGGTCTACGGCGAGCGGGAGGTCGGCGTCGAGCACCTGCGCGTAGTAGCAGGTGTGCTCCTTGGCCGTGAAGGCGTTGAACTCGCCGCCGACGGCGTCGACCTCCTCCGCGATCTGCTTGGCGTCGCGGTTCTTCGTGCCCTTGAACAGCAGGTGCTCGAGGTAGTGCGCGGCACCGGCGACGGCGACCGGCTCGTCGCGGGAACCGATGCCGACCCACAGCCCGACCGTGGCCGAGCGGGACGCGGGGACGTGCTCGGTGATCACCCGCAGACCGCCCGGCAGGACGCTGCGCTTGACGACCGCACCGTCCGAAGTGGACTCCAGCGTGCGGGTGGTGCCGACGGGCTGCTCGTGCCCGGAAACCTGCCGTGCCATGGGTTCCTTACTCACGAATGCCGTGAAGGCCTCCCTACCAGCTGTGGACGCCGGTAAGGAGGCCTTCACGGACCAACGAGCTGTCTTACTTGGCGTCGGCCTTCTCGGCGTCGGCTGCGGGCGCGTCGGCGGCCGGGGCCGCCTCGGCCGCGTCGTCTTCCTTGACGACGATCAGGCTGATCTTGCCGCGGTTGTCGATGTCGGCGATCTCGACGCGGAGCTTGTCGCCCACGTTGACCACGTCTTCGACCTTGCTGATCCGCTTGCCGTTGCCCAGCTTGGAGATGTGCACCAGGCCGTCCTTGCCCGGCAGCAGCGAGACGAACGCGCCGAACGCGGCCGTCTTCACCACGGTGCCGAGGAAGCGCTCGCCGACCTTGGGCAGCTGCGGGTTGGCGATGGCGTTGATCAGGTCGATCGCCGCCTCCGCCGACGGGCCGTCGGCCGCGCCCACGTAGATCGTGCCGTCGTCCTCGATGGAGATGTCGGCACCGGTCTGCTCGGTGATCGAGTTGATCATCTTGCCCTTCGGGCCGATGACCTCGCCGATCTTGTCCACCGGGATCTTCACGCTGGTGACGCGCGGCGAGTACGGGCTCATCTCGTCCGGGCTGTCGATCGCCTCGGCGATGACCTCCAGGATGGTGAGGCGAGCGTCCTTCGCCTGCTTCAGCGCGGCGGCGAGCACCTCGGAGGGGATGCCGTCGAGCTTCGTGTCCAGCTGCAGCGCGGTGATGATGTCCTTGGTGCCGGCGACCTTGAAGTCCATGTCGCCCATGGCGTCCTCGGCACCGAGGATGTCGGTCAGCGCGACGTAGCGGGTCTCACCGTCGACCTCGTCGGAGATGAGGCCCATCGCGATGCCCGCGACCGGCGCCTTCAGCGGCACGCCGGCGTTGTACAGGCTCATCGTGGACGCGCAGACCGAACCCATCGAGGTCGAGCCGTTGGAGCCCAGCGCCTCGGAGACCTGACGGATCGCGTACGGGAACTCGTCCCGCTTCGGCAGCACCGGCACCAGGGCGCGCTCGGCGAGCATGCCGTGGCCGATTTCGCGGCGCTTCGGCGAACCGACGCGGCCGGTCTCGCCGGTGGAGAACGGCGGGAAGTTGTAGTGGTGCATGTAGCGCTTGTGCGTCTCCGGGGACAGCGAGTCGATCTGCTGCTCCAGGCGAAGCATGTTCAGCGTGGTGACGCCCAGGATCTGGGTTTCGCCGCGCTCGAACAGCGCCGAGCCGTGCGCCCGCGGGATCACGGCGACCTCGGCGGACAGCGACCGGATGTCGGTGAGGCCGCGGCCGTCCATGCGGATCTTGTCCGTGAGGACGCGCTTGCGCATGACCTTCTTGGACAGCGCCTTGAACGCGGCGCCGATCTCCTTCTCGCGGCCCTCAAAGGCTTCGCCCTCGCCGACGCCGACCTTCTCCAGCACGGCGGCCTTGACCTGGTCGGTCGCGGCGTCACGGTCCTGCTTGCCGGCGATCTGGAGCGCGTTCGCCAGGTCGTCGGTCGCGATCGCGGCGACGGCTTCGAAGGCGTCCTGCTCGTAGGCCAGGAAGACCGGGAACTCGCCGGTCGGCTTGGCGGCCACGTCGGCCAGCTTCTGCTGGGCCTCGCACAGCACCTTGATGAACGGCTTGGACGCCTCGAGGCCCTCGGCGACCGAGACCTCGTCCGGCGCCTTGCCGCCTTCGGCGATCAGGTCGAGCGTGTTGTCGGTGCCCTCGGCCTCGACCATCATGATCGCGACGTCGTCACCGACGATGCGACCCGCGACGACCATGTTGAAGGTCGCCTTCGCCAGCTGCGACCAGGTCGGGAACGCGACCCACTGGTCCTCGACCAGCGCGACGCGCACGCCGCCGACCGGGCCGGAGAACGGCAGGCCGGCGATCTGGGTGGAGGCCGACGCGGCGTTGATCGCCAGCACGTCGTAGGGGTCGTCCGGGTTGAGGCTCTGGACGGTGATGACGACCTGGATCTCGTTGCGGAGACCGTCGGTGAACGACGGGCGCAGCGGCCGGTCGATCAGGCGGCAGGTCAGGATCGCGTCGGTCGACGGGCGGCCCTCGCGGCGGAAGAACGCGCCGGGGATGCGGCCGGCCGCGTACATGCGCTCCTCGACGTCCACCGTCAGGGGGAAGAAGTCGAAGTGGTCCTTCGGGTGCTTCGACGCGGTCGTCGCCGAGAGCAGCATGGTCTCTTCGTCGAGGTACGCGACGACGGCGCCGGCGGCCTGCTTGGCCAGGCGGCCGGTCTCGAAGCGGACGGTGCGGGTGCCGAACCGGCCGTTGTCGATCACGGCTTCGGTCTCGTGCACGGTGACTCCGGTGGAGTCGGTCATATGGTGTTTCTCCTCTTTAGTTCCTTCTATCCGACGCGAGTCTCCCACCCTGGGACCCGTTTCGCTGAGGACGCTCGAGGAGTGATGCCGGTCTTCGATCGAAGCCCACGGGACTCTTCCCGGGAGCCACTACCGAGGACCGGCGGACGGTTCCTCGTGCGCGCTCGCGCCGTTCTGGGGTTGTGCACCGAGGGGGAGCGACCGGCGGCCACTCCCCCTCGGGTTCGAGCTATCGGCGCAGGCCGAGGCGCTGGATCAGCGCACGGTAACGCTCGATGTCCACCTTCATCACGTAGTTCAGCAGCCGGCGGCGACGGCCGACCAGCAGCAGGAGCCCGCGACGCGAGTGGTGGTCGTGCTTGTGAGCCTTGAGGTGCTCGGTGAGGCCGACGATCCGCTTGGTCAGCAGCGCGACCTGGGCCTCGGGGGATCCCGTGTCCGAGTCGTGCACGCCGTACTCGGCCAGGATCGACTTCTTCTCTTCGGTGGACAGCGCCACTTGTGTTGCTCCTCGAAATGATCAGTGCCGTGCGGCCCCGGGCGTGGATGCACGCCGGGAAGACGGTCACGGCCGCCACGGACTGCAGCCGGACCCGATCGTTGAGGTTACCAGCCCGCTGAACAGGGTCTTCAGGCGCCGTCCAGCCCGAAGGCGCGGACCACCCGGTACCGGGGACCGCCCGGCCCGCGTTCGCTGGCCATCAGCACCACCTCGGCGGCCCGCCAGCTCCGGCTCGTGAAGCCGGCCAGCTCCCCGGTCCAACGCGCGGCGAGCGCCGGTTCTTCCCGGGGGAACCGCGCGAGCGTCAGATGGGCCCGGTAAGGCCTCGGCTCGGCGCCGGCCCCCGCGGCGAGCGCGAGCGGCGTCAGTTCCGCTCCGGCAGCAGTCAACCACAGCACCCCGGGGAACGTCGCGGCCTTTTCCAGGCGGACGTCGACGCCCGCCCGCCCGGCCAGCCGGTCCGCGAGCCACGCGGCCCGGATCTCCCCGTCGTCCGGCCCGTAGTAGGCCAGGGTGATGTGCCAGCGCTCCGGCGGCTCCCAGCGCAGGCCGTCCCCGGGATCGCCGAGGGCCTCGGCGACCGCTTCGACGACGTCGGCCGGCGGGACCAGCGCGCTGAACAGGACCGGCATCAGCCGCCGTGGCCCGCCCGGCGCAGCAGGTCGGCGATGGCCGGGAACTCGTCGTCGAGCCGCTTGGCGGCCTCGCCGAGGTCCTCGTCCTCGGCCAGGTCACGCAGGTAGGCGAGGACCTTCTGGTCTTCGTTGACGACCGGGATGTTGTCGCGGCCGACGGTGGGCCGGGAGTCGCGGACGTCCTCCATCGCGGCCAGCATCGCGTCGCGGTTGCCGGCGGCGACCTCGGGCACCAGGATCTTGCGCTCGAGCATGATCATCCTGGCCAGCACGACCGGGTTGCCGATCTTCGCGCGGCGCCCGCTCATCACCTGGCTGAGCATGGGGGCACTGATGCCGAGGACTTCGGCCAGGAACGCCTGCGAAACGTCGAACGCGACGACGAGCCGGCGCACGCGGTCACCGAGCGGCTCCCCGTACCACTCGCGCTGCAACGCGATGTTGCGCTGGACGATCTTGTGGTCCTCCACCAGTTCCGCTCCCCCTACCCTGTCGGCGCACACCGCCCGTGAGCATCTTGCCACCGCTGTCACGTGGTCGGACGCGGAATCCCCTATTCGTCCCCGGTCAGGGCGTCCGGGGGCACTTCGAGTGCCTTTCTCGTCTCGACGACGTCCTCGTCGATCTGCGCGACCAGCCCGGCCGAGTCGGCGAACCGCACCTGGTCGCGCAGCCGCGCCACGAAGTCGATCGCCACGTGCTGGCCGTAGAAGTCCTCTTCGACGTCGAGGACGAACGCCTCGACGGTCCGTTCGCGCCCGGAGAAGGTGGGATTGGTGCCCACCGAGACCGCGGCGCGCAGCCGGCGCTGCGGGTCAGCCGAACGAGTGAACCACGCGCTGTACACGCCGTCGGCCGGGACGGCCGCGAAGCGCGGCGTCGACAGGTTCGCCGTGGGGTAGCCGAGCTCGTGGCCCCGGCCGTCGCCGCGGACGACGATCCCTTCGAGACGGTGCGGGCGGCCCAGGGCTTCGGCGGCGGCGGCGACGTCACCGGCGTCGATGCACGACCGGACGTAAGTGCTCGAGAAGGTGATCGCGGACTGGTCCTCTTCGGACAGTTCCTTGCCCTGCAGCTCGGCGCCGTACGCGGCGAAACCGAACCGGCGGCCGAGGGTGCGGAGCAGCTCGACGTTCCCGGCCGCCTTGTTGCCGAAGGTGAAGTTGTCGCCGACGATCACCGCGGCCGCGTGCAGCCGGTCGACCAGCACCTCGTGCACGAACTCCTCCGGCTGCAGCCGGGACAGCTCCAAGGTGAACGGCAGCACGCAGAAGACGTCGATGCCGAGTCCTTCGACGATCTCCGCCTTGCGCCGCAGCGTCGTCAGCTGCGCCGGGTGGCTGCCCGGGCGCAGCACCTCCGACGGGTGCGGGTCGAACGTCAGCATGACGCTCGGCAGGCCGCGTTCGGCCGCCGCCGCCACCGTCCGGCCGATCAGCTCCTGGTGCCCGCGGTGCACACCGTCGAACACGCCGATGGTGACCACGCACCGGCCCCAGCCGCCGGGAAGGTCCCCCAGTCCACGCCACCGCAGCACGTCGCACTCCCGTCTTCTCGAGCTCACCCTAGGCGGGCAGCAACACGACCACTGCGCGGGACACGCCTTGTTCGTCGGCGGCCAGTGCGAGCACCCGGCCGTCGGGCCCGAAGACCCCGTAGGTGCCCTCGAGCCCCGCCGCCGGGATGCGCTGGCCGTGGCGGACCGCCTTCGCCGTCGCGGCGTCGAGGTCGCGCCGCGGGAAGGCCGCGGCGACGGCGGCGTCGAGGTCCAGGCTCAGTTCGGGCTGCTCTTCGAGCTGGTCGAGCGTCCTCGCCCTGGCCAGGGTGAAGGGACCGACCGTGGTGCGCCGGAGGGCCTTCAGGTGGCCGCCGACGCCGAGGTCCGCGCCGAGGTCGCGGGCCAGCGCGCGGACGTAGGTGCCGGACGAGCACTCGACGACCGCGTCGACCTCGACGTGGTCCTCCTCGTGGCGGACGGCGAGGACGTCGAAGCGGTAGACGGTGACCGGGCGGGCCGGGATCACGACGTCCTCGCCGGCGCGGACGCGGGCGTAGGCGCGCTTGCCGTCGATCTTGACCGCGCTGACCGCGCTGGGCACCTGCTGGATGTCGCCGGTCAGCTTCGCGACACCGACGGCGATGTCTTCGTCCGTCACGTTCGCGGTCCCGGCCTGCGTGAGGACTTCACCCTCGGCGTCGTCGGTCGTGGTGCTGCTGCCGAGGCTCAGCGTGGCCAGGTACGTCTTGCGGTCCAGCGCCAGGTGGCCGAGCAGCTTGGTGGCGCGTTCGATGCCGAGCACCAGCACCCCGGTCGCCATCGGGTCGAGCGTGCCGGCGTGCCCCACCTTGCGGGTGCCCATGATGCGGCGAGCGCGGGCGACGACGTCGTGGGACGTCATCCCGGCGGGCTTGTCGACGATGAGCAGGCCGGGTGGCGGGGCAGGACGGCGGGGCGGTTTCGGGCTCGACACGCGGCAAACCCTAGCGGCCGCCGGTCCCGGCACGGACGACGGCCGGACCGCCCGGGCCGGGCCAGGATGGGGGTGTGACGGAGACCGAAGTCCGGGCCGTCCGGCCCGCGGAGCTCGAAGCGGTCGCCGGGCTCCGGTGGCGGTGGGTGGCCGAGCGGGACGGCCTGCCCGGCGACGGCCGAGCGGAGTTCGTGCGGGAGTTCGCCGACTGGGCGCGGGAGAACGCGGCCACCCACCGCTGCCTCGTGCTGGTGCGCGACGCCCGGGTGCTCGGGATGGCGTTCCTGGCGATCACCCCGCGCGTGCCGACGCCGATGGCGCCGTCGCGGGCCGCCGGGGACGTGCAGAGCGTGTACGTCGTGCCGGAAGCCCGCGACGGCGGCCTCGGCGGGCAGCTGATCGACGGCGTCCTGCGGCTGGCCGGGGAGCTGGGGCTGGAACGGGTCACCGTGCACTCGTCGCCGCGGGCCGTGCCCGCCTACGAGCGGCGCGGGTTCTCGGTGGCGCCGCAGCTCCTGCAGGCGCTCGTCACGCCGCCACGATCGGCGTCTCGGGCAGCGCGGCGTCCCAGCGGCGGCGGGTGATCCGCACCGGCAGCTCCTCGCCGCGGGCCTCGGCGAGGAACAGGTGGGCGCGGGTCCGGCGCCACCACACGAGCATCCGGAACGTGCCGAGGGCCAGCACCGCGACGAGCGCCAGCAGCGCCACCCGGAAGTTCCCGCCGGTGGCCTGCAGCAGCACGCCGACGGCGAGCGCGGCGATCGTCGTCGCCACGAAGCCGCCGACGTTGACCACGCCGGTCGCCGTGCCGACCCGGCTGAGCGGGTTGTAGTCGCGGGCGAGGGCGAAGCCGATCATCGACGCCGGGCCGCCGAGGGCGACGAAGGCGAACGCGGGCACCAGTACCGGCACCGGCACCTGGCCCGGCCAGCCCAGCAGCACCGCCCAGACCAGCGCGGCGCCGCCGATGTAGCCGCCCACCAGCGGCATCCGCAGGGACGGGTGCCTGCCGATCAGGCCGCCGAGCAGCGGGCCACCCGCCATCGACCCGAAGACGAACACGGTGAGCAGCGCGCTCGCCGTGGCCTTCGACTGCCCCTGGCCCTGGACCAGCCAGGGGACGCCCCACAGCAGCGTCAGGGCGTTCGGGGCGAACATCGTGCTGAAGTGGACCCAGAAGCCCAGGCGCGTCCCGGGCGTCCGCCAGGCCTCGGCGACCCGGCGGGCGAGTTCCCGCGGGCGGACCTCGTCGCGGACGGGCGGCTGCTCGCCGGCCGGGAGGTCGCGGACCCGCAGCGTCACGACGACGGTGTAGAGGACCGTGACGGCGCCGACGGCCAGGAAGGTGGGGGTCCAGCCGGCGCTGTCGAGCAGCAGCGACAGCGGGACGGTGGCGGCGAGGTTGCCGATGTAGCCGACGGCCGCGGTGAACGACGTCAGCAGGGCGTACTGGCGGCCCGGGAAGTGGGCCGCGACCAGGCGCAGAACGCTGACGAACGTGAGCGCGTCGCCGAGGCCGAGCACGCCGCGGGCGAGCAGGCCGAGGCCGTAGGAATGGGCGACGCCGAGCAGGAGCTGGCCGGCGCCGAGCACCAGCACGGCGACGGTGAGCACGCGGCGGGGGCCGTAGCGGTCGACCAGGACGCCGGTCGGGATCTGCATCGCGGCGTAGACGCCGACCTGCAGCACGGTGAAGGTGCCGAGCGCGGCCGCGCCGACGCCGAAGCGCTCGGCGGCCTGCAGCCCGGCGACGCCGAAGGACGTCCGGTGGAAGACGGCGAGGAGGTAGACGGTGACGGCGGCGAGCCAGATCAGCCAGGACCGGGCGGTGGCACGGCCGGTGGCGGGCGGCACAAGTTCCTCCAGGGTTCGGGCGTCGGGGTCCCTGTTGGTTGTATCGCCTAAGCAACCACGAACCATAGCCGTGACCCGGGTGGTTTTCCCCACAGGTAACCCCGATCACCCGTGCTCAGAGGCGGATCTGGCGTGATTGGAGACGTAACTCGCGTGATGGGGGACGGAACTCGCGAGTTACGGCTTCAATCACGCGGGTTACGGGTCTGATCACGCGGGTTACGGGTTCAGGTGGGGCGGGTGGCGCCGGTTACCGCCCAGTTTCCGGAGCGCCAACGGGCCAGGACCGCCGCCAGGCGGAGGACCATGAAGAGGGAGAGGCCGGTCCAGATGCCCGTCAGGCCCCAGCCGAAGCCGAGGGACGCCCAGATCAGCGGCAGGAAGCCGAGGGCCGCGCTGCCGAGGGTCGCGTTGCGGAGGAAGGCGGCGTCGCCCGCGCCCAGGAGCACGCCGTCCAGGGCGAAGACCACGCCGGCGATCGGCTGCAGGGCCACGAAGAACCACCACGCGTGCGGGATCTCGGCGAGCACGCCCGGGTCGGACGTGAACGCGTGCGGCAGCACCCACGACAGCGCCGCGAACAGCACGCCCAGGAAGCAGCCCATCAGCAGGCCGTACCCGGTGATCTGTGACGCGACCCCGCGCGCCTGCCGGACCGCGCCCGCGCCGAGGGCCGCCCCGACCAGCGACTGCGCCGCGATCGCGACCGAGTCCAGCACCAGCGCGAGGAACGTCCACAGCTGCAGCACCACCTGGTGGGCGCCGACCGCCTCGGTCGACGTCCGGGCCGCGACGGCCGCCGCCGAGACGAAGCACGCCTGGAACGCCAGGCTGCGCAGCACCAGGTCGCGGCCGAGGCCGAGCTGGGCGCGCATCACCTTGAAGTCCGGCCGGAGGCCGACCTTCTCGCGAGCCAGCGCCAGGAAGAACAGCGACGCCGAGATCACCTGCGCGACGACGTTCGCGATCGCCGAACCCTCCAGGCCGAGCCCCGCCCCGTAGACGAGCACCGGGCACAGGACGGCCGAGATCCCGTTGCCCGCCAGCACGTACCGCAACGGCTTCGCGGCGTCCTGCACCCCGCGCATCCAGCCGTTGCCCGCCATGGTGACCAGGATCAGCGGCGCCCCGAACAACGCGATCCGCACCCACGACACCGCCGCGGCCGCGACCTCGTCGCTGCCCGAGAGGACCCGCGCGATCGGCCAGGCCAGCAGCTGCCCCGCGGCCAGCACGACGAGCCCGACGAAGACCGCCAGCCACGTCGCCTGCACGCCTTCGCGGACCGCGTCGGCCCGGCGGCCGGCACCGTGCAGCCGCGCGGTGCGGGACGTCGTGCCGTACGACAGGAACGTCAGCTGGCTCGACACCTGGGCCAGCACGACGCCGCCGAGCGCGAGCCCGGCCAGCGACAGCGCGTCGAGGTGACCGACCACGGCGGTGTCGACCAGCACGTACAGCGGCTCGGCGGCCAGCACCCCCAGCGCGGGCACGGCCAGGCCCAGCACGCGCTTCGCCGGTACCCGCTCGGTCTCGTCCACGTTCACCACGCACCGGACTCTAACCGCCGCCACCGACAGTTCTGACCGGCGGGAACCCGGGACTTCCCATCCCCCGCCGGCCGACGCGCTACAGCAGCGGGGCCCGCTCCAAGGCGTCGCGCAACCCCGCCACGACCTCCTCGGCGGAGCCCGCGATCGTGCAGCCCGCGGCCTGCCGGTGCCCGCCGCCGCCGAACTCCGCCGCCACTGCCGAGACGTCGATCCCGATGGAGCGCAACGAGATCTGCCACTGCCCGGGGTGGGCCAGGTCTTCCTTGAGCACGGCCGCGACGGCCGCCTCGCGCACCGAGCGGACGACGTCGATGACCGACTCGACCTCTTCGCCGCGGACCGTGCGCGCCGCATCGGCCCGGACCACCGCGTGCACGAACCCGTGGCCCTGCGCGGCTTCCGGCTCCAGCACCGCCTGGCTCAGCACGGACGCCAGCATCGGCAGCCAGGAGAACGGGCGCTCGTCGACGATCCGCCGCACGATCGCCTCGGGGTCGGCTCCCGCTTCCAGCAGCCGGGCCGCCATCCGGTGCGTCTCCGGGCTCGCCCGGCGGAACCCGCTGGTGTCGGTGACGATCCCCGCGTAGAGCCCGCGCGCGATCGGCTCGTCCAGCTCGGCGCCCAGCTCCTCCAGCACCCGGAACACGAGGACCGCGCTGGCCTCGGCGCTCTCGTCGACGACGTGGCAGGTGCCGTAGAAGGTGTTGGTCGCGTGGTGGTCGATGACGAGCACCGCGCCGGCGAGTCCGACGCGCCCGGCGAGCCGGCCGAGCCGCTTCGGCGTCGGCGTGTCGACGCAGACGAGCAGCGCGTCGGCGTCCGGCAGGGCGTCCGGGTGGGTGAGCAGGCCGTCCTCGTCGAGCCACCGCAGCGTCTCCGGGGCCTCGTCGGGCTCGCCGAACGAGACGCGCACGCGGGCACCACGCTGCCGCAGGGCCCGGCCGAGGGCCAGTGCGCTGCCCAGCGCATCCGCGTCGGGCCGGACGTGGCCGAGGATCGTCACGTCCGTGGCCGACGCGAGCAGCGCGGCCGCGTCCCGGATGTCCTGCGCCGAAGTAGGGGTCACGGTGCGTCACGCTACGCTCTGCGGGATGCCTGAGTACGCGATGCTGGTCTACCCGTCGGCCAACCGGGTCTACGCCGCCTCCTCCCTGGCGCTGCTGCGCGCCGAGCTGGCGGTGTTCGGCGCGGGCCTGGCGGCCGAGCTGTCCGCGATCGACGAGGTCGAGCTCGGCGGCGTCGGCTACGTGCGCTTCACGAGTTCGGCGCCCCTCGGCGAGCGTGACCTCGCGTTCCTGTCGAACCTCTCGTCGCTGTACGCGCTGTTCGAGCTCGGTGACGGCGTCCTGCGCCCGGTGCCCGTGACGCCGCTGGCGAAGGCCGACTCGGACCTGCTGACCATCCAGAAGTACGCGGGCAAGACGAACGAGCTGTTCACCAAGCTGCTGGTGAACGTCACGGTGCTGGCGACGGCGGACCCGGCGGGGCTGCTGTCGGACAAGCCCAAGTACCTGCTCGACCCGCTGTGCGGCCGCGGCACCACGCTCAACCAGGCGATGATGTACGGCCTGCACGCGACCGGCCTGGACGTCGACGCCAAGGACTTCGAGGCGTACGAAGCGTTCATCAAGACGTGGCTGCGGAACAAGCGCGTGAAGCACACCGCCGAGTCCGGCCAGCTGCGGCGCAACAAGGTCCGGCTCGGGCGGCGGCTCGACGTCGAGTACGCGCTGACGAAGGAAGCGTACAAAGCGGGCGAGACGCGCAAGCTCACCTACTTCAACGCCGACACCCTGACCACCGACGAGGTGCTGCGGGCGAACTCCTTCGACGTGATCGTGACCGACGCGCCGTACGGCGTCCAGCACGGCAGCCACCGCGAGGCGGGTCTGCAGCGGAGCCCGCGTGACCTGCTCGCGGCGGCCGTCCCGGTGTGGACGCGGGTGCTGCGGCCCGGCGGGGCGCTGGGCATCTCGTGGAACACGACCGTGCTGCCGCGGGAAGAACTCGTCGAGGTGCTCCGCAAGGCCGGGCTCGACGTCCGCGAGGGCGGCCCGTGGGAGGAGTTCGCCCACCGGGTGGACCAGGCCATCCTGCGTGACCTGGTCGTCGCGGCCAAACCCGCTTCCTGAGTCGACAAAGCGCTTTCAGGACGCGGTGAGCTCACCCGGCTTGGGCAGCTGCCCGTTCGCTTCCGGCACGGGCGCGGGCGACGGCGGGGTGCTCAGGCCGCGCTTCACCGAGTCCAAGATGGACAGTCCCTGGCCGACGAGCCCGGCGGCCATCTCCCCGAGGCCGTCGGCGCCGTTGAGGATGTTGACGTTCGCCCCCGACAGCCCCCGCCCGGCCTCCCTGACGATCTGCGGCAGCTGGTCGATGAGCATCCGGTCGAGCGCGACCCGGTTGTGCGACGCGGCCGCCTCCGCCTGCACGCGCATCTTCTCCGCCTCGGCGATCGCCAGGATGCGGATCCGCTCGGCCTCCGCGTCGGCGGGCTTGATGACCTCGGCCACCAGCTGCTGCTGCCGCAGCTCGGCCTCGCGCTGGGCCAGCACGGTGCGCGCGTCGATGACCTCCTGCTGCGCCTTCGCCTGCGCGAGCGGGCCGGCCTGGGCGGCCTCGGCCTGCGCCGCCTCGACCTCGGCGCGGTACTGCGCCTGCACGATCGACGTCTGCCGGGCGTACTCGGCCTGCGTCCGCTGCGACTCCTGTTCCGCCTCCGCCGCGGTCTTGTTCGCCACGGCCTGCGCGATCTGGGCGTCCCGCTGGATGGCGGCGTTGTGCGGGGCGGCCATCGCGGCGATGTAGCCGAGCTTCATGTCGTCGATCGACTGGATCTGCAGGGCGTCGACGGTGAGCCCGATCTTCGCCATCTCGACGGCCGAGCCGTCCAGCACCTCGGTCGCGAGCTTCTGCCGCTCGGTGATGATCTCCTCGACGGTCATCGACCCGATGATGGACCGCAGGTGCCCGGCGAAGATCCGGCCGGTCAGCACGGACATCTGGTCCTGGTCGGAGAGGAACCGCTGACCGGCGTTGACGATGCTTTCGGTGTCGTTGCCGACCTTGAACGCGATCACCGCTCGCACCGTGAGGGCGATCGCCTGCTTCGTCACGCACACTTCGGTCACTTCGGCCTCGCACATGGCGAGCGTGAGGAACCGGACTTTCCGGAAGACGGGCATGACGAACGCGCCGTGGCCCGTGACGACCCGGAACGGCGACGCGCCCTTGCTGTTGCCCCCGGAGATCAGCATCGCCTCGTTGGGCGCCGGCACGCGATAACCGAACATCGACTGTCCTTCTACAAGCACTAGGAAGCAGGATCCGAGGCGTCCCACGCCACGACGTCGACCGTGCGCCGTCCCCGGGTTTCCACGACCAGGACGGTCGTGCCCTTCGGCAGCTCCGTGTCGGACCAGGCAAGGAAGGTTTCCAGGCCACCCCTGATCCTGATCAGCACCTCCCCGGGGCCCCGCTGTCCGCGGGTGCCGACCAGGAGGACTCCGGTGCGGCCGGACGGGGAGAGATCGGAATGCATGGTGCCGACCTCCCTCGGTGGCCGCCTCGATGCGGGTTCACCCCCGCTTGCCCCATTGTGCTCCCCCCGGGCGCACGGGGCAGGCGCTGTGAGGTTCCGATCAGGGAGGCAACCGCGCGGGCCGCTCGAGCGTACGGATGGCTGACCTTGGCTATACTGCGGAGCGTGACCGTCGAGCAACGTCCCCTGCGCGCGGACGCCCGGCGCAACCGGGAGGCACTGGTCGCGGCCGCGCGGGAAGTGTTCGGCGCCAAGGGCGTCGACGCCCCGCTCGACGAGATCGCGCGGCGCGCCGAGGTCGCCATCGGCACCCTCTACAACCGGTTCCCGACGCGGGTGGAGCTCGTCGAAGCCGCGTTCCTGCCGACGCTGGAGGAAGCTCAGGCCGTGACGGAAGAGGCCCTCGCGTGCGAGGACCCGTGGGACGGTTTCGTCCTGTTCCTCGAGCGGTCGGTGCTGATGCAGGTCTCCGACCGCGGCTTCACCGAAGTCTGCTCGCGGGCGTTCGATCCGGCGTCCGGACTGGAAAAAGCCAAGCACGCCAACGGTTCCCGGATGCTCCGGATCATCGAGCGGGCCCAGGAGGCCGGGGTACTGCGGCCGGACTTCCGCGGCGAGGACCTGGCGATCGTGTTCGCCGCGGCGACCGCGACCCGCGACTGGCGGCGCGCGCTGGGCCTGGTCCTCGACGGGCTGCGCGTGCGGTGAGCTGGCTCGAGGACACCGCCACCTCCTACGACACGGTGGCGCCGAGCTACGCCGGCTTCGTTTCGGACGCGCTCGAGAAGGAGCCGTACCTGAAGGCGGCGCTGACGCTGTTCGCGTCGCAGGTCGACGGACCGGCACTGGACGCCGGCTGCGGCCCGGGGCACTTCACGGCCTACCTGGCTTCGCTGGGCGTCGACGCGTCCGGCATCGACCTCTCCCCCGGGATGGTCGACCTCGCGCGCCGGTCGCACCCGGAGCTGCGGTTCGAGGTGGGGTCGATGACGGACCTCGCGCTGCCCGACGCGTCGGTCGCGGGTGTGCTCGCGTCCTGGTCGCTGATCCACGTCCCGGACGACTCGGTACCGGTGGCGCTGGGTCACTTCCACCGCGTGCTGCGGCCGGGCGGCCTGCTGGTGATCGGCTACCACGTCGGCGCGGGCACCCGGCTGAAGACCCAGGGCTACGGCGGGCACCCGATGCGGGTCAACATCCACCTCCGGCAGCCGTGGTGGCTGGCCCGGCGGGTGCGGGAGGCCGGCTTCACCGTGGACGCGGAATGGCTGCTGAACCCCGGAGCCAAGGTGCCGCAGGCGATCCTGTTCGCTGCGAAATAGCCGGTTCATGAGTTACGCTCCCCCCATGCAGATGGGGGTTTTCCGCCGGTTCGGCCTGTTCGTGACTGTCATTCTTTCGGCGCTCGCCTCGACGCTGCTGCTCGGCGCGTCCGCCGCGCACGCCGCGCCACCCCCGCTGGGCAAGCAGAACTGGGTGGTCAGCGTCGCCGGGTTCACCGACGCCGTCGGCAGCAACTACCTGCGGCTGGGCTACCTCGTGTTCGATCCGTCGAGCAACGCCGTGCAGCACAACTTCTGGACGTGGAGCCAGCGCGACTACCCCGTTCCGGTGAACAGCGGGGACGTCTACTACTGCGGCGAGTTCCAGCCCGGCACCAACCCGCGGAACAACTGCGCGATCAAGACCGCGCCCGGGTTCACCGGCGACCCGAACGGCCACTTCACCGGCACCTACGCCTACGACTCGACGTCCGGTCAGGTGAAGATCACCTGGACGAGCAGCACGATCAACGGCTCGACGACCGCGGTGAACCTCGGCGAGACCTGGGCGGTCTCCGAGCTGCACCCGGGCCTGGGCCGGATGCAGCTGGTGAACGACACCTACTCGATCACCGGTGGCTACGCGTACGGCAGCAACGCCTCGCTCGCGCAGACCAGCAAGGCGTCGATGAGTGCCATCCGCGCCACCGAACGGAAGTACGTGTACGAGGCGCACAGCTGGAACAAGCTGAAGGTCACCACCGTGGCCCGCGGATCGGCGGGCAGCTTCACGGTGAGCCCCAGCTGGAACGCCTGCACGGACGGTTCGTGCCTCGGGTACGTGCAGAAGAACGCGGGGTGCGACGCGGCGTCCTGCTGCCCGAACCCGGGCACCGCCGAGTACGACGCGTGCGTGAAGAAGCTCGCCGACAGCGGCGACCGGCGGTTCTACTACCTGACCGGCGACCTGGGCGGCCGGCGCAACAGCTACGAATTCTGGTGCGAATGCCTGTCCTACGACGGGTGCTACCTGGGGAACAGCCACGTGCGGCCGCTGCTGCAGGTGATCGACGACGCGGGAGCGTTCCAGGGCTGGGTGGGCGCCGAGGTCAGCCCCGACCGCAGCGGCACCCGGACCCCGGACGGCGAGTACTACGCCGCCTTCGCGATGGTGGCCTGACTCCCGGAGAACCGGTCACGCCAGGCGTTGCCCGACGAACTTCAGGACCTCCGGCAGGACGCCACGCCAGTATTCGTCGTCGTGCTTGCCCGGCGAGAACCGGGACACCGCCGGGTTCACGGCCTTCACCAGCTTGCGGTCCGCCCCCAGGAACGGGTCCGACTCGCCGCACCACGCGCCGAGGGCCGTGGGGCGCAGATCGGCGGTGTGCAGCAACGGTTCCTCCGCCCGCCAGTTCGCCTCGTCCGCGAACACCTTGCGGCTGCGGGCGTCCGGCCAGCTGACGAACAGGGCCGCGCTCGCCGTGGCCACCGCCTTCAGGTCCGGGTGGGCGCGGGCGAACCGCAACGCGCCGAAGCCGCCCATCGAAATGCCGAACACCGCCGATGCCAGGCGCAGGTCGCGGCCGGCCAGCCAGCCGGGGACTTCGTCGGTGAGCATGCGCTGCGGGTCGTCACCGCCGCCGACGTCCACCCAGTAGTGGTCGCCGTCGACCGCCGCGATGGCGAACGGTGGTGTTCCGGTGCGGACCGCCGCCGTCAGCAGTGCGGGGACGCCGAGCGAGAGGAACGTCCGGGCCCGGGCGCCGCGGCCGTGCAGGGCCAGGCACACCGGCAGCCCGGCGGCCGGGACGCCTTCGGGCGTGATCAGTACCAGGTCGACGTCGGTGCCACGGGCCGCCGACCGCATGCGCTGCACCGTCACGGGGTCGCGCAGCGCCGCCGGACGGGTCGGCGGCGGGACCGCGGACGGACCGGGTGGTGGCCCGGACGGCGACGGCGAACAGCCCGCCAGCAGCGCGAGTGCGCTGCCGGCGAGCAGCCCGCGGCGGGAGAGCACGGGTCAGCCCCGGCTTTCCTCCTCCGCCAATTCGTCTTCTTCGGCCTCTTCGCGAGGCGCCTTGTACGGGTCGGGCTCACCGGCGTGCTGGGCACCGGTCGCGCGCCGCGCGACCTCCGCGTCGGCCTCCCGGGCCTTCGCGAGCAGGTCTTCGATCCGCTTCGACTCCTCGGGAATCGTGTCGGCGATGAAGGTCAGGGTCGGCGTGTAGCGGACCCCGGTGCCCTGCCCGACCTTCGTGCGCAGCACTCCGCGCGCCGATTCGAGCGCGGCGGCGGCGCCGGCGAAGTCCGGGGGGACGTCCAGCTTCTCACCGAGCACCGTGTAGTAGACCGTCGCGTCGTGCAGGTCGCCGGTGACCTTCGTGTCCGTGATGGTCACGTAGTCCAGCCGGGGGTCCTTGACCTCGTGCTCGATGGCGGACGCCACGATCTGTGAGATCCGCTTGGCGAGCTTGCGAGCCCGAGCAGGATCAGCCATGTCTTTCTCCTAGTCTTCTGGACCGAGCAGCCGGCGGCGTGCGGTGAGCAGCTCGAACTCCGGCCGGCTCGCCACGTACCGCTCACACGAGTCGAGCACGTCCCGGACGTGCTCGCCGGCTTCGGCGACCACGGCCACCCCGATGAGGGTCCGGCGGTGCAGTTCGGTGTGCCCGGCTTCGGCCACCGATACGGCGAAGCGCTTGCGCACCTCGGCCAGCACCGGACGGACCACGGATCGCTTCTGCTTCAGCGAATGGACGTCGCCGAGCAGGATGTCGAGCTCAAGGGCTCCGACGAACATAGGCAAGTGAGGTGGTGTCGTAGGGAATGGGAAGCGAAACCCCCGGGTGTGCGGCCGAAACCGCACACCCGGGGACTCACGCCTTACTCACGCACGGGGCTTCTCGCGCTGCTCGTACGTCTCGATCAGGTCGCCGACCTTGAGGTCGCCGTACGAACCGAGCGTCAGACCGCACTCGTAGCCCTCGCGGACCTCGACCACGTCGTCCTTGAACCGCCGCAGCGAGCTGACCGGCAGGTTCTCCGCGACGACAGTGCCGTCGCGCAGCAGCCGGGCCCGCGCGTTGCGCCGGATCTCGCCGGACATGACCAGGCAACCCGCGATCGTGCCGATCTTGGAGGACTTGAAGACCTCGCGAACCTCCGCGCGGCCCAGCTCGACCTCTTCGTACTCCGGCTTGAGCATGCCCTTGAGGGCCTGCTCGATCTCGTCGATCGCCTGGTAGATGACCGTGTAGTACCGGACGTCGACGCCCTCGCGGGTGGCCCGCTCGGTCGCCTTGCCCTGGGCGCGGACGTTGAACCCGAGGACGATCGCGTCGGACGCGGTCGCCAGGTCGATGTCCGACTCGGTCACGCCACCGACACCGCGGTGGACCACGTTCAGCTCGACCTCGTCGCCGACGTCCAGCTGCAGCAGCGAGGCTTCGAGGGCCTCGACCGTACCCGAGTTGTCACCCTTGATGATCAGGTTGAGGCTGTTCGTCTCCTTCAAGGCGGAGTCGAGGTCCTCGAGGCTGACCCGCTTGCGGCGCGACGCGTTGAGCGCGTTCCGCGTACGAGCCGACCGGCGCTCGGCGATCTGCCGGGCGACGCGGTCCTCGTCGACCACCAGGAAGGTGTCGCCCGCACCCGGCACCGAGGTGAACCCGATGACCTGGACGGGACGCGACGGCAGCGCCTCGGTGACGTCGACGTTGTGCTCGTCGACCATCCGGCGGACGCGGCCGTAGGCGTCACCCGCCACGACCGAGTCACCGACGCGCAGCGTGCCGCGCTGGACCAGGACGGTGGCCACCGGGCCGCGGCCGCGGTCGAGGTGCGCCTCGATCGCGACACCCTGGGCCTCCATGTCCGGGTTGGCCCGGAGGTCCAGAGCGGCGTCGGCGGTCAGCAGGATCGCCTCGAGCAGGCCATCGATGTTGATGTTCTGCCGCGCGGAGATCTCGACGAACATCGTGTCGCCGCCGTACTCCTCGGCCACGAGGTTGTACTCGGTCAGCTGCTGCCGGATCTTGTCCGGGTTCGCGCCTTCCTTGTCGATCTTGTTGATCGCGACCACGATCGGGGCCTTGGCGGCCTGCGCGTGGTTGATCGCCTCGACCGTCTGCGGCATCACACCGTCGTCGGCCGCCACCACGATCACCGCGATGTCGGTCGAGTTCGCACCACGGGCACGCATGGCGGTGAACGCCTCGTGACCCGGGGTGTCGATGAAGGTGATCAGGCGCGGGTTGCCCTCGAGCTCGGTCTCGATCTGGTACGCACCGATGTGCTGCGTGATGCCGCCGGCCTCGCTCTCGCGGACCTTCGTCTTCCGGATCGTGTCGAGCAGGCGGGTCTTACCGTGGTCGACGTGACCCATGATGGTCACGACCGGCGGCCGGATCTGCAGGTCCTCTTCGCCACCCGCGTCGTCGCCGTAGGTGATGTCGAAGGTCCCGAGCAGTTCGCGGTCCTCCTCCTCGGGGCTGACGACCTGAACGTGGTAGTTCATTTCGCCGCCGAGCAGCTCGAGGATGTCGTCCGACACGGACTGCGTCGCGGTGACCATCTCGCCGAGGTGGAAGAGCACCTGCACCAGCGAAGCCGGGTTGGCGTCGATCTTCTCGGCGAAGTCGGTCAGCGAGGCACCACGCGGCAGCCGGATCGTCTCGCCCTGGCCCTTGGGCAGGCGGACGCCGCCGACGCTGGGCGCCTGCATGTTGTCCATGTACTCCTGGCGCTTCTGCCGCTTCGACTTGCGGCCCTTGCGCGAGGGACCACCGGGACGCCCGAAGGCACCCGCGGTACCGCCACGGCCACCGGGGCCGCCACGACCGCCGCCGCCACCGCGGAAGCCACCGCCACCGGCCGGGGCACCGCCACCGCCACCGGGACCGCCGCCACCGGGACGGAAGCCGCCACCGGCACCGCCGCCGCCACCAGGACGGAAGCCGCCGCCACCGCCGCCGCCACCGGGACCGCCGCGGAAACCGCCGCCGCCACCGCCACCGGGACCGCCACGGGCACCGCCGCCGGGGCCACCACGGGCGCCGCCACCGGGACCACCGCGGGCGCCGCCACCGGGACCGGGGGCCGGGCGCTGCGTGCGGCCCGGCATCATGCCGGGGTTCGGCCGCGGGGGCATGTTGCCCGGAGTCGGCCGGTTGCCACCGGCGCCACCACCCGGCCGCGGGGCCGGACGGTCACCGCCGGCGCCACCGCCGGGACGCGGGGGCCGGTTGTCGCCGCCCTGACCGCCGCCCGGGCGCGGGCCCTGCGGACGCGGGGCCGGGGCGCCGGAACCGACGCCGAACGGGTTGTTGCCGACGCGCGGGGTGCGCGGGCCGGGCTTGGGACCGCCGGGCTTGGGGCCCTGCGGCTTCGGCGGGACGACCGAACCGGTGCCGCCCGAAGGGGGCGCGGCCGGGGTGTCCTGCTTCGGAGCGTTCGGAGCGGACGGAGCCTCGGCCTTCGCGGCCGGGACCTGCTCCTGGGGTGCGGGCGCGGCGGGCTGCTGACGCGGGCCGGGCCGGGGGCCGGGGCGCTGCCCCTGGCCGGCCGGCTTCGACGCCGCGGGCGCCTGCTGCTGGGGTGCGGCCGGAGCCGACGCGACCGGGGCCGGTGCCGCCTTGGCCGCCGGAGCCTGCTGGGCAGGCGCGGGGGGCTTCGGGGCGGCGGGCGCACCGGGCTTGGCGGCCGGCGGGCCGGGGCGCGCCGAGGGGCCGGGGGTGGGCTTCTTGGCACCCTTGGGGGCATACGCGTCACGAAGACGGCGGGCGACGGGCGCCTCGACCGTGGACGACGCGGACTTGACGAACTCGCCCTGTTCCTTCAACTTCGCGAGAACGTCCTTGCTGGTGATGCCGAGCTCCTTAGCGAGCTCGTGTACTCGGGCCTTGCCTGGCACAGCTCTCCTCATCTAGGGGAGGCCAGGCGGAGAACCCGCTGACCTCGTCCTTATTGTCTGACGCTCATGGCTTCAGCTTCACGGCTGACTCATGACGGGTCGACCTGCTTCCTTGAATCCTCGCGACCCCGGGGATGTCCCGGGTTCGTGGTGCGGAGTGGTGCGTCCGACGTGCTCGCGGAGCTCGCGAGCGTCGAGCGCCCCGGGAGCCCGCAAGGCTCTCGGGAAGGCTCGCCGCCGTTCGGCCTTGGCCAGGCAGTCCGGGTCGGGGTGCAGCCAAGCTCCCCGGCCCGGCAGCCGCCGACGTTCGTCGACGACCACCCGCCCGGCCACCGCGACCACGCGCAGCAGCTCACCGATCAACGCCCGCCGCTTGCAGCCGACACAAGTCCGCACCGGAGAATTCCGGTGGGGCTGGTGCTCGGCTACCCGCCGCGGGCTTCGAACCACTCCTGAGTCTAGCGCTTCGACATTCACTCAGCCGAACCGGTTGTCGCGGCGGGCCGCGATGGACGGGCGTGGTCTTGATCACCCTCGTCGTCCACGGGTGCCGCGTCGCTGCGGATGTCGATCCGCCAGCCGGTCAGACGGGCGGCGAGGCGGGCGTTCTGACCCTCCTTGCCGATCGCCAGCGACAGCTGGAAGTCCGGCACCACGACGCGGGCGGTCTTCGTCCGCTCGTCCACGACTCGTACCGAAACAACCTTCGCGGGCGACAGCGCATTCCCGACGAAGCGGGCCGGGTCCTCGGAGTAGTCGATGATGTCGATCTTCTCACCGGCCAGCTCGCTCATCACGTTGCGCACGCGTGCACCGACCGGGCCGATGCAGGCACCCTTGGCGTTGACGCCCGCCACGGTGGACTTGACCGCGATCTTCGTGCGGTGTCCCGGCTCGCGCGCGACGGCGGCGATCTCGACCGTCCCGTCGGCGATCTCCGGCACCTCCAGCGCGAACAGCTTGCGCACCAGGTTCGGGTGCGAGCGCGAGAGCGTGATCTGCGGGCCGCGGTTGCCTCGCGAGACCGTGACGACGTACGCCTTGATCCGGTTGCCGTGCTCGTAGGACTCCCCGGCCACCTGCTCGGCGGACGGCAGCACCCCTTCGGTGTCACCCACCTGGACCACGACCATGCCGCGGGCGTTGGCGCGGGCGTCGCGCTGGATGACGCCGGCGATGATCTCGCCCTCCTTGGTGGAGAACTCGCCGAAGGTCTTCTCGTGTTCGGCGTCACGCAGCCGCTGCAGGATGACCTGCCGGGCGGTGGTGGCGGCGATCCGGCCGAAGCCCTCCGGTGTGTCGTCCCACTCCTCGTCCACCTGGCCGTCGTGAGTCAGCGTGTGCGCGAGGACGCGCACCAGTCCCGTCTTGCGGTCGATGTCGATGCGGGCGTGCGCCTGGTGGCCCTCGGTGTGCTTGTACGCGGTGAGCAAGGCCGTTTCGATGGCCTCGATCACCGTTTCGAAGGGGATGTCCTTGTCCCGTTCGATCGTCCGCAGCGCGGCGATGTCGACGTTCACTTCGACCCCTTCTCCGTCTCGGCCTGACCGGCAGCGGTCAGGCCGGACGCGTCGCTTTCGAGCAGTTTCAGGTCCTCGGCGGGCGGCTGCTTGAACTCGATCTCCACGACCGCCTTCGCCACGTCGGCGTAGCGGACGTCGCGGAACTTGCCGCCGGCCAGGACACGGGCGGCGTCCTCGCCCGCGTGACCGACCCGGCCGACGAAGGGCTCGCCCTCGGCCGGCGTGATCTTCACCAGGCGGTACCGCGCGCGCCGCCAGTGCCGGGACTGGGTGAGCGGGCGGTCGAGGCCCGGCGAGGTGACCTCCAGCGTGTACGCGCTCGCGAGCACGTGCTCGTTCTCGTCGAGCGTCGCCGAGACCGTGCGGCTGATCTCGGCGATCTCGTCCAGCCCGACACCGTCGTCGGAGTCGACGACGACCTTGACCAGCTGCCGCCGGCCGGCCTGCTGCACCTCGAACGAATCGAGGTCGAAACCCGCGGCGGTGACGGCTTCGGCCACTATCGGCTGAAGCCGGCTGGCGAGTTCTCCTGGCACGTGGGGCTCTCCTTGGTGGGCGCGGTGACTCGGGCTGTCACGTTCGGGTCGGTGGTGGACCAGCTTATCCGGTCGCCCGGTCGCCCCGCGCGAGCGGCGGGGCCGCCCGGGGGCCTGGCAGGATGGGGCGGCGTGACCGGAAGACCGACCGAGCTGACCCGCCGTGCCGCCCTCCGCGCGGGGGCACTGGCCGCATTGGCCGTCCCCCTCGCCGCCTGCGGGCCCGGCTACGACGAAAGCCCCGACCCGCTGCAGCCGCTGCTGGCCGCCGCCCAGGCGGACGCCGCCGCCGCGCGGGCACTGGCCAAGGGCGCGGACGCCGACGCCGCCGGCCAGCTCGCCGACGCGCGGGCGGCGCACGCGGCCGCTCTGAAATCCGAAGTGGACCGGCTGAACCGGCCCACGCCGTCGCCGTCGGCGTCCCCGCCGGCACCCGCGGCGCTGGGCGACCTGAAGGAGCGGCTGGCGGCCGCGCGCAAGCAGGCCGAAGACCTCGTCGGCGGGCTGCCGCGCTACCGCGCCGGGCTGGTCGCGGCCGTGGCGGCGGGCTGTGCGGCGCTGCAGCGCATCGCCCCGGCGCTGGGTCCCGGCGAGGACGCCCCGAAGGTGGGCGCCGCCCCGGCCGGCGCGGTGCCCCCGGAGGCGGTGGACCCGCTGCAGGTGGCGCTGGCCGCCGAGCACGCCGCCGTGTGGGTGTACGGGCTGGTCGGCGCGTTCCTGCCGGGTGAATTCGGCGACGCCGAGAAGAGCGGCGCCGCGGAGCACGCCCTGCGTCGCGACTTCCTGCAGACGACGCTCTCGGCGGCCGCGGCGAGCCCGGTCCCGCCGGAAGCGGCGTACGTGCCGAAGAACCCGGTGACGGACGCGAAGTCGGCGTCGCAGGTGGTCGCGACGGCCGAAGCCGACTGCGCGTCGGCGTGGCTGGCGGTGATCGACCACACCGATGACGCGGGTCTGCGCACGACGGCGCTGCACGCCCTCGTCGCCGCCTCCCGCCGAGGCACCCCCTGGCGGGCGGAGGCGGGCGAGAAGCCCACGGCGATCGCCCTGCCCGGCCAGTCGTGAGTGGTAAGTCGGGTAGGTCGTGGTCGGGCTCGTGCGGCTCGTCGTCGACGACCAGCGTGAAGGAGTCGAGCACCCCGGCGGCCATGAGCGTGCCGAC
>NZ_JBEZYB010000027.1:0-98001 GCF_040638285.1 Amycolatopsis sp. NPDC026612 | reverse complement strand
GTGCAGATGATGTGACGTGGTCGGACGTGGTGAACTGACAGACAAGGCCTTGGCCAGGATCGTGCCGCTGCTGCCTGCAGCCGACGTCCCCGTTCCGCCCTCAGCTCGTCTCCCAGGAGGCGCGGGCGTGGCTGACGAACTGGGCACGGCTGTCGGTGGCTTCTGCCCCGCGCCGGGTGCGGTAGCAGTCGAGCACCGCGTCGAAGCGGGTGGCGCGCAGGAACTCACGGACGAGGGGACGCTCGCCGGTCACCACGCGCAGCCGCGCGGCGCCGGCGGCATCGTGCGCGGCGTGGATCGCCCTGATCCCGGCGACGGACAGGAAAGCCAGTTCGGACAGGTCGAGAACCAGCGCCTCGGGCTCGGTGGCGAGGATTTGCGCGACGGCGTGCACCAGCTTCGACGCCGTGCCCGCGTCCAGCTCGCCGGACAGGACGAGGACCACTACACCGGATTCGCCGCGCGTGCGCACGAGCCCGAGACGCCCCGGTCCGGATGAAGTGCTCATGACCGCCACCTCCACGTCAGCTCATGGTCACCGCGGCTTCGGACGGCAGTCTTCGGCGCCGGTGTCCTCCCCGACCATCATGCTCGAAAGCCGGTGACCGAGGTGCCGCCGGGCTGGGCTGACGTGCCGGCGCTTGCCGGTACCGGCGATGGTGTAGGCCAGTGCCTGCAGCTCGCGGACCCCGGATCCGGCGAGCAACCGGACCCTGACTGAGGTCGACCACCGGATCCGGAGGCCGCCGGTCAGCCGCAGCAGCCGATCGGCGAACCCCGGACAGCCGCTCGTGTCCAGGTCGCCGGTCACGACGCCGACCGCCCACCGGTCCGTCCGCACCACCTCCGCGGACCACCGCGGGACCTGCGGGGGCGCCTCGGGCTCGTCCACGCGTGCCTCCTCACGCCGGATCCCTCGCACGTAACCGGCTGTGTGGCCCACAAACGGTCTGCACCCCATGGAGCGTGGCATGGACGCCGCCGGCCCGGGTACAGACCCACCATGGCTGACAAGGACATCAAAGAGGTCAACCCCGACCCGCCGGTCTCGCCCGGCACGGCGCCCGTGCCGGATCTGGACGTCGACGTGGCGCGGTTCACGCGAGACGATCCGCCGTCGTCGCTGCCGGGCACCGCCGCGTCGGAGCCGCCGGACTGACCGCGCCCGGCTGCTCCATTCGGCCCCGCGTTTGCCGGTGGGCATCCCGGGTGTCTGCCGGCGAAGACGAGCGGGGTGATCGGCATCCGGCCGAAGGGAGCACCATGACCACCGCAGCACGCCCGGCCGGACCCCGTTCCCGGACAGCCCGTTCCCCCGAACGTGGCCGCCCCGGCAGGCCGGCAGACGGGAGACCTCGGGGTGGCGGCTTCGGAGCACACCACCGGGCCGGAGACGAAACCCGCATTCAAACCACCGAGTTCTTCGTTTTCCTGGCCGGTGTAGTCGCCATCGTGATCACGGCGGTGACGGTCGACGGCGACGCCACCACCGGCGGTGACCCGTTCAACGCCGAACAAGCACTGCGCTACATCACTTTCCTGGCCATCGGCTACATGATCAGCCGCGGTTTGGCCAAGGCCTTGCCGTGGACTCCGACACGCTGACAGTCGCCATCGCGCAGCACGCGCCCGTACCCGGCGACGTCGCGGAGAACGCGCGTCGTGCGGCCATGACCGTTGCCGCCGCGGCCGGCTCGGGTGCGAGGCTGCCGCTGTTCCCGAACTGTCGTCGACCGGGTACGACTTGGACGGTCTCGGCGATCCGGCGTGCTGGGTGACCGCCGAGGACTCACGGCTGGACGTCGTCCGCGAGGCGAGCCGCGCCCACGGGGTGACGACCGTCGTCGGTGCGGCGTGGCGGGGGCCCGGCGGTGATCGGCTGCCGCCGTCGGTCGCGCCGGCACCGGACGGCACGCTCGAGGTGGCAGGCAAGCGCTACCTGCACGGGCGGGACCTGTTCCAGCCGGGCGTCTCCGCGCGACCGCTGGTCATCGACGGCTGGCCGATCGCGCCGGCGGTCTGTTACGACGCCGCGGTTCCCGCGCACGCCCGTGACGCGGCCGAGCGGGGCGCGGACGTCTACGCCGTGTCGGCGTTGTCCACGGAGGGACGGGAGCGGCGCCTGGACCTGCACGCCGCGGCCCGGGCGATGGACCACCGGATGTACGCGCTGGTGGCTGGTGTGCGGTCACCGCAGGCCCTGCGTGCCGCACCAGGGCTTCCGGATCCGGCCGAAAATCCGCCGTGAGCGCCGTCTCGGCTCCGGCCCGGCCGCCGGACCGGAGCGATGCCGACGGCGTGGTATCGCTCCGATCCGGGGCCCGGGGACGGTCGTCAGCCGGCGGCGACGATGCGCCACCGCTGGTTGGTGCTGCTGCTGTCGGCGTACTGGCCGACGTCGGCGCCGTTGCTGGTGCGGCCCAGGCTGTCGAGGTACTCACCGGTCGCGCGGTTCTTGATCCGCACGTTGTTCGCGTCGGTCAGCACGGACCACTGCTGGCTGGTGCTGCTGCTGCCGGCGTACTGGCCCACCGCGGCCCCGTTCGTGGTGCGGCCCGCGCCGTCGAGGTAGAGGCCGGTGGCGCGGTTCTTGATGCGCACGTAGTTCCCGGAGTTCTCGACACTCCACTGCTGGTCGGCGCTGCCGTCGGCGCCGGCCTGGCCGGCACTGGAACCGGCGGTGGTCCGGCCCAGCCCGTCGACGTACAGACCGGTCGCGGCGTTGACGATCCGGGCGTAGGCACCGCCCCCGCTGCCGATTCCCCACGCGTACTGCAGCCGGGTCAGCCCGCTGGCGTTGGACAGCGTCAGCTTGATGCCCGAGCCGGTGCCGGTCTTGGTGGTCAGGCTGTACCAGTCGCCGTCGCGCAGACCCGGCCAGTACACGCTGCCCATGCCGAGGCTGCGGAGCTTGCTGCTGACTCCCCGGATGTAGTCGGCGAAGAACGAGCCGCTCGGGACGCTGTAATCGATGGGGCCGTACTGGACGCCGTTCTTGCTGCCCGCCGACATCGGGCCGCCCCACTCGGTGGCGATGGTGCGGTCGGCGTACCCGCCGATGTAGCCGCCGATGTGGTTGGCCCACTCGGTTTCGCTCTCGTAGCCGGCGAAGAACGAGTAGTCGTGCACGGCCAGGAGCGTGCCGTCGAGACGGCTGTCGCCGCCGACCGCGGAGACGTTCTGCGCGTAGCCGGTGCCGTCGAGGATCACCCGGCCGCGCGGCACGCCGGGGTACCGGTTCAGCCAGTCGTTGTAGAAGGTGCGCAGGTCGGCGGTGCTGTAGGAGTACGGCTCGTTGATGACTTCGAAGTAGGCGTTCGGGTTGCTGCCGTACTTCGCGACCACCTTGTCCCACATCTGCTGGAACCCCGTCGTGCTCGACGGCTTTCCGCCGCTGTACGCCCAGTAAGCCAGGATCACCTTGCCCTTGCTCAGCGCCGTGTCGATCGCCCCGGTGTAGGTGCCCCAGTAGCCGGAAACCGTCGGCTCGTTGATCGGCATCCGGACCGTGTCGGCGCCGGTGATCGAGTAGAGCTGGCCGACGACCTGGTTCGCCGAGGCGGCGGCCGTGGAGTACGTGTCCGACGCGCCGAGCCCGGACACGTACAGCACGCCGTTGACGAAGTTGTCCCTGGTGTCGGCCCAGTTGACGCCCTTGAACCCGGCGGTGGACGCCCCGGCCTGGTTCGGGCCGACGGTCAGCATCGTTGCGGCGAGCACGAACACCGACAACACCTTGAACACTGCGTAAAGCACTCCACGGCTCGCGGTGTGGTTTCGTGACCTCATCGTCTCGCCCCTTTCCAGCCGTCGCGCGCATCGGCGGATGCGTCTCCGGGATACTCGTAACAGATGCGGCTGCGGCAAACCAGAACGGCGAAGCGAAACGGTCAAGAACGGTCAGAATTGAACACGTTTCCCCTCCTCGGGGTCGAAACCGTCGAATAACCGGTGCGGCCTTCCGCTGGTGCCCGAACGCCGACCGGGAATGAACTTTCATTGACACCAAAAGCCCGCGACTGCCACCATCCACTCCTTGTGCTCCGGCGCCGGAGGGCGCCACGACCCGAGGAGCGCCCATGCCCGGGTACGCCGCACCCCGCTCGCCGAACGCGCGCCACCTGCGGTCGGCCGGGGTACTGGGGTCGGCGATCCTCGCCGTCGCCGGCTGCCTGCTTCCGGGCGGCGCCGCCGCGGCGTCGTGGGGACCGGCGGCCGCTCCGCTGGTCGACGTCGCGGTGACCGCCACCGCCACCGCCGACACGGAGCAACCCGGCCACCGGGCCGCACTGGCCGTGGACGGGGACGGTGCCACGACCTGGTGCCCCACCGGGCCGGGCGGTGCGATCACGATCGATCTCGGTCGGCCGCAAGCGATCGAAGGGTTCGGGCTCACCCTGCTGGGAGCCGGTCCCGGCGACGTCCGCCTGGAGACGGGGCCCAAGCCGGGGAACCTCCGTCCGGCAGCGACGGCGTCGAACGTCGCGGCCGGCGTACCGACCTGGCTGAGTGCCCGCCTCCCCACGCCGGTGCGCTACGTTCGCGCGACCGTGACCGGCTCGGCGCCGGGAAGTCCCTGTCTGTCGGCCGTACGGGTGCTGGCTCGGTCGGCCCGCGGGATGGTGCTCGGCGACGACCTGTCGTTCGCCGTCCAGGAATCGGCGGTGCACAACGTCTTCCGCGACCGGGGCGTGGCGCGGCTGCCGGAGGAGATCCTCGCCGCGCACGGCGCCAACTATGTCCGGCTGCGGTTGTGGAACGACCCGCCCGGCGGCTACAGCGATCTGCCTTCGGTGCTCGCGATGGCGAAACGGGCCAAGACGGCGGGCATGCGGATCCTGCTCGACTTCCACTACTCGGACTTCTGGGCCGACCCGCAAGGTCAAGCGACACCCCGCGCCTGGCAGGGGCAGGACCTGCCGGCTCTCGCCACGACGGTCCGGAACTTCACGCGGGACACGCTGAACGCGCTGGCGGCGCAGCACACCCCGGCGAGCATGGTGGCGATCGGCAACGAGATCCGCAACGGGATGTTGTGGCCTGCCGGCAAGGTGGATTGGTCCACCGGTGCGGGCTGGGACGCGCTCGGCACGCTTCTGCGCGCGGGTGCGGCGGGGGCCGCCGACGCGGCCGGGCCGACGCCGCTGATCCAGCTCCACTTCGACCAGGGCGGCGACAACGAATCCAGCCGCAGGTTCTTCGACAACGTAGTGGCCCAGCGCGTGCCCTTCGACGTCATCGGATTGTCCTATTACCCGTTCTGGCACGGAACCGTTTCCCAGCTGCGCGCGAATCTCGACGATCTCGCCACCCGCTACGGCAAGCAGGTGGCGCTGGCCGAAACGCAGTACGCGTGGACGCTGGCCGACGGGGACTCGACGGGCAACTTCATGTGGCAGGAATCCCAGCTGCTGCCCGGCTACCCGGCCACTCCCGGCGGGCAGCTCGCGTTCGTCTCCGACCTGACGTCCATCCTCGCCGCGGTGCCGGGCGGGCGGGGGCTCGGGTTGTTCTACTGGCAGCCCGAATGGATCCCCGGGGTCGGCTGGACCCCGGGGGAGGGCACCCCGAACGACAACCTGACGCAGTTCGACTTCGACGGCGACGCGCTGCCCGCGGTGTCGTCGGCCGACCCCCTGCGGGCGTGCCGGCTGTACCCGGCTCAGGTGGCGTGCGGCCGGTGACCGCGGCAGCCGGATCAGTCCTGCAGGTCTTCGGCGGTGAATGAGCGGCGCTCGGTGAGCCGGGCCAGGTGGGCTTCCAGGGTTTCGAGCTGCTCGGGGCCGATCCGGGCGGCCCAGCGGCTGCGCACGTCGTCGAACAGCGCACCGCCGACGGTCATCAGCTCGTGGCCTCGCGGCGTGACCCGCACCCGCTTGCGGCGCGCGTCGCCCGGGTCGGGCTCGCGGTCGACGTAGCCGAACCCCTCCAGGACGGCGATGGTCTGCGCGGCCGCCTGCTTGGTGACCGACAGCCGGCGACCGAGCTCGGAGGCGGTGTCCGCACCCGCGTCCACGGCGCGCAGGGCGAACTCGTGCACCGGGCGGACCCCTTCGTGGCCGCGCTTCGCGAGCTCCACGTTGACCTCGTCGACCATGGAGTGGAACCCGCCGAGCAGCAGAAGCGCGAGCTCGGCACCGCTGGACTGCGCCATGGGGACGATCATACGAGGCCCCCCAAAGTGGACAAGGCACTTGTCTATCCTCTAGGCTTCGACAAGTTACTTGTCCATCTGCTGGAAGGAGCCTCATGAACCGCCTCGCCGCCACCATCCCCGGTGCCGACCACCGCCGGGTCCGTCTCAACGGGACAGAGCTGCACTACGTGGCCGCCGGCACCACCGGGTCTCCCGTCCTGCTCGTGCACGGCTTCCCGGAGACGTGGTGGGTCTTCCACAAGCTGATCCCCCTGCTCAGCGAGCACCACCGGGTGTTCGCCGTGGACCTGCGCGGATTCGGCGACTCCGCCATCGCCACTCGCGAGCACGACAGCGCGACCGCGGCGGGAGACCTCGGCGACCTGATCGCCCGCCTGGACGTCGGCCCCGTCCACCTCACCGGCCAGGACATCAGTGGCCCCACGACGTTCCGGCTCGCCGCCACCCGCCCCGAACTCGTCCGCAGTTACACCGGGATCGAGACCGCTCTCCCGGGATTCGGCGCCGAGCTGCTCGCCGACGTTGCCAGCGGTGGCGCTTGGCACATCGGCGTTCTCGCCGCTCCCGGCATCCCGGAGATGCTGCTCGCCGGACGCGAGCGCGAGTTCCTCGCCGACTACGCGATCCCGTCACTCGCCGCGCGCCCGGACGCGTTCACCGACGCCGACATCGACGAGCTCGTCCGTTCCTACGCGCGACCCGGGGCGTTCGCGGGGGCCGCCGGGCTGTACCGGTCCTTTCTCTCGGAGGGGGAAGAACTCCGCACGCTCGCGACCCGGAAGCTCGACATGCCCGTGCTCGCGGTGGCGGGTTTCTCGGACCGCACCTCCACGACGTTGCGGCAGGTCGCCACGAACGTGACCGCGGTACGGATCGACGGGATCGGCCACTACGTCGCCATGGAAGCCCCCGACCGGCTCGCGGCCGCGCTCCGGTCCTTCTACGCGGACATCGATGGGAACTGACGTCGTCCCGCCGGGCGTTCTGCGATACTCGCTGCCGTGATCAGTGGGGACACCGCACCGGGGACGCATTTCCTGCTTTCGCTGATCGGGCGGTGGGATGCGGCCCGGGTGCAGCGACGGCTCCGGATGGTCCGGCCGAAGCTGCTCACCGACGAGCGCGCCGCGTGGGAGCTCAGTTCTTTCGGCGCGCCCAAGTCGGTGCTGCTGTGGATGCTCGAGCGAGACGATCCCGCCACGAATCGCCTGGCGTTCCACCTCAACCGCGCGGACCCTCCGCTCCTGCGCGACATCTTGCGCGGCCTGCCGTTCGGCGCCGCCACCGGACCGCTGCCGGTGCAGGTGGAACTGGACTGCGAGCGGTGGAACTGCTCGCACGCGGAACCGGAGATCCGGGTCAGCCCGCTCGGACTGATCGGCGCGCTGCGCGAGGCACGGACGATGCGGCCGGCCCGGCGGGCGGCGCGGGCCGTCAGCAGGCCCGACTGGGCCGCGGTCGCCGAGGCGGATCGGGCGGAGCCGTTGCCCGGCTACGCGCGCTGGGCGTTGGCCGAGCGGATCGACTGCCCGCCGGAGCTGCGCACGCAGTTCGGCTCGTACCCGAGGTTCACGAAACGGCTCCACAAGGCGGGTATCTTCGAATTCCGGGACTACGTCGAGTCCGGCCGCCCGCCCGTGAACGTGCTGGCCGTGCTGCACCTCGGCACCCAGTTGTTCCCGCACCGCGTGAGCGAGGCCGCCGCGCTGCTGAAGCCGCTGGTGGACGCCGAGCTGGGGGCGAATTCGGACGCGTGGACGGTGTTCGAGGAGCGGTTGCCGACCTTCGCCGGAACGGTGCCCGAGCTGCTCGCCACCTGCGGCGCCATCGCGCGGGGCAGGTGAGGTGACGGGCGGCTGGATTCGAACCAGCGTGGTCTCCCTTGAGGAGGAAGCGCGACTGCCTCTGCGCTACGACCCGTCGGCACGGATGGTACCCAGCGGGGATGCTCGATCACCAGCGGGGTTCGAGCCGGCTCACCACGCCGCCTCGCGGTAGTCCTTGAGGAACACGCCCGCGCTCGGCGCTCCCCGCTCGCCCCGCACGATCGGGTCGTACACCCTCGCCGCACCGTCCACGATGTCCAGTGGCGTGCGGAAGCCGCGCCCGGCGATCCTGGCCTTCTTCGGCATCGGGTTCTCGTCGGTGATCCACCCGGTGTCGACCGAGCACATGTGGACACCGCGTTCCGCGAGTTCGGGCCCGCTGGTGCGGGTCAGCATGTTGAGTGCCGCCTTGGCCATGTTCGTGTGCGGATGGCCGGGAGTCTTGTTCCGCACGGCGAACCGGCCCTCGACGGCGGTCACGTTGACGACGTAGCGGCGTGGGTGCGGTGAGGCCAGCAACAGCGGCAGCAGCCGGTCGCAGAGCAGGGTCGGCGCCAGCGCGTTGATCAGCTGCGTCTCCAGCGCCTCGGCCGCGTCGAGTTCACCCACGCGGACCGACCACGAGTTGACCGGGGCGGTGTCCGGCAGCAGCCCCGCCTCGTCGATCTCGGCGAGGGCCAGTGCGCCGCGGCTCTGCCCCAAGGCCGGCACGGGACTGAATCCGGGCGCCAGCACGGCGTTCGACGGCAGCGCGCCGGTCTCGCCGCCGATCAGCGCCGCGTAGGACTCGGGTGGCCGTCGCACGGTCTGGGCCGCGTTGTTGATCAGGATGTCGAGCGGCCTGCCGTCCGCGCGCAGCGACTCGGCGAAGCCGAGTACCTGACGGGGATCACGCAGGTCGATGCCCACCACCGTCAGCCGGTCCAGCCACCGCGCACTGCCCGGCACCGCCGCGAAGCGCCGCTGGGCGTCGCGCGGAAAGCGGGTCGTGACCAGCAGTTCGGCTCCGTCCCGGAGCAGCATCAGCGCCAGCTGGAAACCGATCTTCACCCGCCCCCCGGTGAGCAGCGCACGGCGTCCCGTCAGATCCGTGCTCGCGCTTCGGCGTTCGGCGTTCTCCCGTGCGCAGGAGGGGCAGAGCCGGTGGTAGAACGCGTCCGCGAGCTGGTAAGGCTCCTTGCAGACGTAGCAGCGCCTGGTCCGGGCCAACGGACGGGGCACCGCTTCCGCGGCCGGGCGCAGCGGCGCGTCTTCGCGCCGGTCCAGGGCCCCCGTCGCCGTCGCCGCGTCGACCGCCGCGTCCGCCTCGGCGCCTTCGGTCGCCCGCGCCTTCTTGCGTCGCTGCCGGCCCTCGCGGGCGAACGACTCCGCCACCCGCTCGGCCTTCGACCGCACCGGGTCGTCCACCGGCAGTTCCCGCAGCCGCGCGACAGTTTCGTGGAACGCGGCGATTTCGGCTTCGGTGATCACGCGGTCCCCCTCCTGCGGTCCCGGCCGGATCCGCAGCCGGTGGCGCCTGCCTTCGCGCTACGGCCAGGGCATCGGCAGGATCGTATCCCCCCGATCCGCAGGGCCACGCCCACCGGCCCACCAACCGGCCGCGACGACCACCGGCAGGCACACCGCGGCGAGGATCAGCCCGAGGCCGACGGCCGGCCCACGCTCCTGGGGGTAGCCCACGGTCCAGCCCAGCATGGGTCCGACGTACGCCAGCCCGGTCAGGACGGCGGCGGCCGCGACCACCAGGCGCGCGGGGCCCAGCACCCGTTGCGCCAGCAGGAGACCGGTCCCGATGCCGATCAGGCACAAGGTGATCACCAACCGGGGGCCGGTCGATATCCCGCCGTCCCACACGAACAACCCCACCGCGCCCGAGATCGGAAGGGCCAGGAAGAGGAGCACGCCGAACGGGGCCACGGCGGCGAGCCCGCGTCCGAGCCGGGCACGAACCCGGGCGGCCGCCACCGACGTCCCGATCAGCAACGCGAGCAGGGTGAGCAGACCGGCGGTGTCGACTTCGTTCCCGATCGCCCGGCCGAACCCGGTGAGCGGCACCGGCCGGATGTCCAGCCCGGTTTCGGCGATCACGACCGGGACCCGCCGCCAGACACCGTCGACGCTGCGGACGGCGAGCCCTTCCACCCCGTTGGCCACGGTCACCTCGTGTCCACCCGGGACGGTGCGGACCAGGACTTCCACACTGGCCACCTGGGACACTCGAGTCACCGCACCGGGAAACGGGTGCTGGCGCAGGACGAACGGCCACCGGGCGGCGGGCACCTCCCAGGCGGTGTGCCAGGTCAGGCCGGCGTCGATCGTCTCGTCGACGCCGAGCAGGCGACCACCGCGCGGCACCGGGTCCGCATAGTCGAGTTCACCGCCACCGTGCACCCGGTAGCAGTGCGCGACAGCCTGGGGCACGCAGGCTTCGACCTGCGGCGTGCGCTTCGGTGGCTGCTCGTACGTCGGCGGCTCGGGCACCGGCGCCTTGGCCAGGAGCGTCCAGTCGCCGACGCCCGAGGCGGAGCCGTAGATCAGCCCGTTCGCCTCGATCACCACCTGCGAGCCTTCGCTTCGCACGGAGTCGACCGACGGGAGTGTTTCGGAGGGCGCCGACGTCGCGGTGATCGCCAGCACCGCGAACGGCGCCGCGACGATCACGCGCAGCCGCAAGGCCTGGCCGTCCGGCAGCGGTGGCGCCGCCGCCACCCGGCGCCAGATCCACCAGGAAAGACCCAGCGCGGGCAGGGCGACCAGGTCGCTCGGATCGGCCAGGACGACCGACGGCCCGTTGACCGCCGACCAAGCCGCCGAGGCCACCTCGGCGCCCACCGCGGTCAGCTTGACCACCACGAACCCTGCCCCGGTGGACAGCACCGCCACCGCGGCACCGACCCGGTCGGCCAGTACCAGGCCGAGCAGCAGCCCGAGCACCGGCGGTGCCGCCACCAGCCCGGCGACGTCGCTGAGCTTGCCGGTGACGAGTCCCGGCCACGCCTGTTTGAGCACGTGATCGTTGAGCAGCAAGACCGCCGTGGCACCGACCGTCAGCGGATGCGCCAGCCAGCGCAGGAAGCCCCCAGTTCGCACCTGGTCCAGCCTGCAGTGCGGTGATCACGACCGTGACACGGTCCGGCGCCGGATCGGCGCGGGCACGCGTTCAGCCGGCGAGGGCGGTGGCGGTGCGGGACGGGCTGGGCGGCCGAGCGCGGCGGGCGCGGTACTTTGCGTCCCGGCAAAATTCTTCCGGGTTCGTGTTGATCCGCGGGCCGCTCGTTCGACAAGGGGGTGCGAGGCCGAGAGGCGGCCCCGCGGGATGAGGAGAACGCGATGTCGAAGTACATGCTGATCATGCGGGGCACGGACGAGTCGAACGCGGCCATGATGGCGAACATCGACGAGATGATGGCCACGAGCCGCCAGTTCATCGAGGACCTGTTCAAGGCCGGCGTCTACGTCGCGGCCGAGGGGCTGGACGATCCGGGCCAGGGCGTCGTGGTCGACTTCAGCGGCGAGACCCCGGTGGTCACGGACGGGCCGTACGGGGAGACCAAGGAACTGTTCGGGGGGTTCTTCCTCGTCGACGTCGCCTCGAAGCAGGAGGCGATCGAGTGGGCCAAGCGCGTCCCGGCGGCTCCCGGGGCCAAGGTCGAGGTCCGGCGGGTGCCGGGCAGCGACGAGGCCCCGCAGGCCGGCGCGTGATCGCCGGAGAACGAGCCGGATCCGCGAGCGGCGGTCGAAGCTGATGGACGCCGCCGACGTGGAGGCTGTCTGGCGGATCGAGTCGGCGCGGATCGTCGCCGCGCTGACCCGGTTCACCGGCGATTTCGGGCTGGCCGAGGACGCGGCCCAGGAGGCGGTGGCGGAGGCACTTGTGTCGTGGCCGCTCTCGCCGCCGGCCAACCCGGTCGGCTGGCTGAAGGCCACGGCCCGGCGGCGGGCCATCGACGCGATCCGCCGCCGGGCCGCCCTCCAGGACCGCTACGCCCTGCTGGCGGCCGACGGGGAAACCGGCCCCGGCGAACTCGATCCCGGGGAAATCGACCCCGACCGGATCGACGACGACGTCCTGGCGCTGATGTTCGTCAGCTGCCACCCGGTGCTCTCGCCCGAGGCCAGGGTGGCGTTGACCCTGCGCGTGGTCGCCGGCCTGTCCAGCGAGGAGATCGCCCGCGCTTTCCTCGTCCCCGTGCCGACCGTGCAGGCCCGCATCACCCGGGGCAAGAAGACGATCGCGGCGGCCGGGGTGCCGTTCGAGCTGCCGGCGGCGGGGGAGCGACGGGAGCGGCTGGGCGGCGTGCTCAGCGTCCTCTACGTGATCTTCACCGAGGGGTCGACGGCGACGTCGGGTGACCGGCTGCTGCGCCCCGACGTGGCGTACGAGGCGATCCGGCTGGCCCGCACCCTGGCCGCGCTGCTGCCGGACGAGCCGGAGGTGCACGGCCTGCTCGCGTTGTGCGAGCTGACGGCCGCGCGCTTCCCGGCCCGGACCGGCCCGGACGGTGCGCCGGTCCTGCTCGAGGACCAGGACCGGCGCCGGTGGGACTTCTCGGCGATCCGCCGGGGCCTGGCCGCGCTGGCCACGGCCTCGGTGCGCGGCCTCGGCCCGTATGGCCTGCAGGCCGCGATCGCCGCCGCCCACGCGTCGGCGTCCTCGGTCGAGGCGACCGACTGGGACCGGATCGTGGTGCTCTACGAGGCGCTGGGCCGGGTCGCGCCGTCACCGGTGGTCGAGCTCAACCGGGCGGTCGCCGTGGCCATGGCCTCGGGGCCGGAGCCGGCACTGGCCATTGTGGACGAACTGGTCGCCGCGAACCGGCTCCCGGGTTCGCACCTGGCCCCGGCGGTGCGCGGGGAGCTGCTGGCCCGCCTCGGCCGGCGAGCGGAGGCGCGCGCCGAACTGGAGCTGGCGGCCCGGCTGTGCGCCAACCTGCGCGAACGCTCGGTGCTGCTGCGCAAGGCGGCCGCGCTGCGCTGATCACGCCACCTCGCTCGGCCGTCCGGACGAGCGCCCGCAGGAAGTTCACGACCTCGTGACGCCGGGGTGTTGATCCGATGGTCTCCGCGGAGATAATCTCCGCACCCATGTGGGAATACGAGCACGCGGTCGAGACCGGGGTAGCGCCCCCGGTGCTGTGGCGCTACTGGTCGGACATCGCGGGGTGGCCGGCGTGGAACGAGGGCATCGAGAAGATCGAAGTCGACGGTCCGCTCGAACCCGGGACCACCTTCCGGATGACGCCGCCCGGCGAGGAACCCATCGCGATGCGGATCGCCGAAGTGGAGCCGGGGGTGTCGTTCGTCGACGAGATGGACGCCGGCGAGTTCGTCGTGCGCACCGTGCACCGCTTGGAACCGTTGCCCGGTGGCGGCACGCGGATCGTCTACCGCACGGAGTTCGTCGGCCCGGCGGCCGACCGGATCGGGCCGGAACTCGGCCCGCAGATCACCGCCGACTTCCCCGACGTGCTCGCCGCGCTGGTCCGGGTCGCCCAGGGCTGAGCCGTGTCGACCGGTCCTCAGGAGAACGCCGGGTTCCTGCTGTGGCACGTCACGCTGCGCTGGCAGCGGGTGGTCGTCGCCGCGCTGGCGCCGTTGGACCTCACCCACGTGCAGTTCGTGCTGCTGGCCAATCTCTGGTGGCACAACACCCACGACGACGAGGACCCCAACCAGCTCGCCCTGGCGCGGTACGCCGGTACCGACGTCAAGATGACCTCCCAGGTCCTGCGCAAACTGGAGGCGAAGGGTCTGATCGTCCGGGAGGTGGACCCGGACGACACCCGGGCGCGGCGGCTGCAGGTGACGCCCCGGGGTGCCGCGCTCGCCCAGCAGGCGATCGCCGAAGTGCAGCGGGTCAACGGAAAGTTCTTCGCGCCCGCCGGGGATCCCGCCGCCGTGCTGGCGATGCTGCGCTCGCTCGCCGAACCGCCCTGATTCCGGGGAGCCCGGTGCGGCCCGGCCGTCGAACCGGCCGGGCCGCGGCCGGCTATTCGAACCAGTAGTCCAAGGTGATTTCGGCGTTCTGGCCGAGGCTGGCGGTGAACCCGCCCTCGCCCCGCAGGCCGGTCAGGTCGCCGGTACCGGAACCCGGTACCACGAACCAGGTTCCGCTCACGACGGAGTCCCGCAGGGTACCGGCGTCCTGGAGGACGAACGTGCCGTGCCGGCCGCCGATCGAGCCGGTCACCTGCTCGACCCCCACGAAGCTCGCGGCCCCGTCCGGGAACGACGTCTGGAGGAAGCGGACGACGCCTTCGCCTTCGATGTCCCCGCGGAACTGTTCGGTGACCTCGATCTTCACCAGGTCGGGTCCGCCGTCGGCGCCCTTCAGGTAGGGAGTGGGTTCATAGGTGTGCACTTCGATGGTGCCGGTCGCGGTGGTGCGGGTCATGGTCACTCCTGGTCGATGGCCGGGTGGGGGCGGGCTTTCACGCGTCGTAGCCGTACGCCGGCCAGCTGTCGAGGACGCGCTGCCGGATTTCGGAGGGCCAGCCGTTTTCGAAGCTGCCCTTGATGGGCCGGCTGCCTTCCGGGTAGAGGTCGGCGAGCAGGCAGTTGTAGACCACCTTGCCCGCCATGAAGGTGTGCGACTCTTCGGGACTGAGGTAGACGGCGAGCTGGTCGCTGAGCTTGTGCGGGAAGTGGAACTCCCCGCGTTCCGGGTGCGAGCGGGTGGCGAAGGCCCAGACGACCTCGTCGAGATCGGTGATGTCGATGTCGTCCTCGACCACGAGGATCTTCGGGGCGTTGACCCCGGGCTTGCCGGAGAAGACGACGTCGGCGATCTTGCCGATCAGCTCGGCGGAGGAAATGCCGAGCGTGCGGTGCCAGTCCTGCCGGAGGGACACGACCAGCCAGTGCACCGCGGCTTCGTAGGGGTACCAGGCCGAGGCGGCGGGCAGGCCGGCCTTGCGCAGCTGGTAAAGGATCTCGGCGGCACTGGTCGTGCCGATGATGGTGTGGTCCTCCTCGACGGGCGGGCCGGCCGCGACGACGGCTTGGAGGGCGTTGTCCCGGTAGGTGATCGCACTGACCTGGAAGAGCGCCTTGGGCGAGGACTCCGTGGCGTTGTAGCCCGGGAACTCGTTCATCGGCCCTTCCAGCACGGTCTCGTCGAGGTGGATGTGGCCCTCGATCACCATTTCGGCGGTGGCCGGGACCAGCAGGTCCACCGTTTCGGCGGGGACGACCTCGATGCCCTCGCCGAACAGCGCACCGAGGTAGTGGCTTTCGTCCGCTCCCTCGGGAATGGGCATGCCGCCGACGAACGGCAGGCCGGGCTCGACGCCGATGGCGAGCGCGATCGGCATGTGCTCCCCGCGCTCCGTCCACTGGGCACGGATGATGCCCAGGTGCTGGGGCGGCGGGATCAGGCAGGCGAGGGTGTCCTTGCCGGCGATCATCATCCGGTTGACCGACCAGTTGGTCCACGTGCCGTCGGGCGTCTTGGCGATGTTCAAGCCGTAGGTCTGGATGTAGCGGCCGCCGTCGTTGCCGTGGATCAGCGGGGTCGGGAAGGCCAGCAGGTCGATGTCGTCGCCGGTGACGACGTTCTGCTTGCAGGGCGCGTCCGCACGCGCGACGACGACCGGCGGGATCCCCGCGGCATCGCGCGAGGCGACCAGCACTTCGATGATCTGCTGCCCGGAGGCTTCGGCGGGCAGGCCAAGCGCGAGCGCGATCCGGGCGAGCGGGTGGCCGGACGCCGACAGCGCGCCGGGCGCGCCCAGCAGGCCGAACCCGGTGTCCTGGTACCCGGTGAGGTTGGTGAACAGCGGTGCGGGTGCCCGCAGGTCGTAGCTCCGGCGGATGATCGCGCCGACTTCCAGGTTCCAGTCGACCTCCTGGTCGATCCGTTGCAGATCACCGATGCCGTCCAGGGCATCGATGAATTCGCGGAGGCTGCGCAGATGTTTCACAAAGCGTCCTTTCTGGACGATCAGGCTCTATTCGCCCCAGCGCGCCAGATCCGGCACGTCGATGCCCAAGAGGTCCAAGGCCCGCCCGGCGGTGTGCTCGACGATGTCGTCGACGCTCCGGGGGCGCAGGTAGAACGCGGGCACCGGCGGCATGACGATCCCGCCGGACTCGGTGACGGCGGTCATCGCGCGCAGGTGCCCGAGGGTGAGCGGTGTCTCGCGGACCAGCAGGACCAGCCGCCGCCGTTCTTTCAGCGTCACGTCGGCGGCGCGGGTGAGCAGGTTGTCGCTGGTGCTGTAGGCGACGGCGGACAGCGTGCCGACCGAACACGGTGCGATGATCATCCCCGCCGTGCGGAACGAGCCCGACGCGATCGCGGCCCCGATGTCGGCGGGCCGGTAGGACACGTCGGCCAGCGCGGCCAGGTCCTGCGCGGCCAGATCGGTTTCGTACGCGCGGGTTTGCTGTCCCGCGGCCGTGACCACCAGGTGCGTTTCGACGCCGGCCTTGCGGGCCAGTTCCAGCACCCGGCACCCGTAGGCGATGCCGGTGGCGCCGGTGATCCCCACGACCAGCCTGTTCACCCGAACCCCCTTTCCCGGCGCGATGCCCGTTGTGTGAGCAGCAGGTTCACAGGCGGGACCACCGGCCGGATAGTGCGTGGATCATCGAGGGAGATGTGAAATGTTCATGACCGCGCAACGGGTCCGGCGTCTCGGCGGTGGCCTTCGCTTGGTGCGAGGCGACGCCGACCGGCTGCAGGTCCGGCTCGCCCGCCGGATGCTGTGGGTCGCGTTCGGCCTCGTCTGCTGCATCCGGCTGGAGAACGGGGTGAGCTCTCACCTGCCCTGGCCGAGCCTGCTCCTCGCCATGGCGCCGTACCCGGCGCTGATCGCGATCCTGAGCGGGTGGCCCCGGCGCCGGGTCCTGCTGCTGGCCCTGGTCACGATCCTGTACGCGGTGCCGTTCGCGATCGTGGGAATGCACTGGGCCTGGCTGCCGTGGCCGGTGGCCGTGGCGGTCCTCTGTGTACTCCCGGGCCGGGTGGCCTGGCCGTTGTTCGGCCTCGTCGTGGCGGCAACGGTGGCGGCGGGGTTCCTGGACGGCGACATCGCCAACACCGCGATCCACCGCGGCCTGGCGACCACGATCGACGGGCTGATCTTCTTCGGCCTGTCCTCGCTCGTCGGCATGGTGGTCAGACTGCAGGCCGTGCGCAGCGAACTCGCCCGGCTGGCAACGATCCGGGAGCGCCTGCGGGTGGACGGCGAACTGCGGACCGTCGTGGGCGACAGCCTGCTGGCCATCGCGGAAAAGCTGGAGTGCGCGACGCCCGAAGACATCCGGGCCGGTCTGCGGGACGCCATCGACAGCGCACGACGGACCTTGGCCGAGATCAGGGCGACGGCCGGCGCGTACCGCGTCACCGAGACGCCGTCCCCGTGTCCCCTGATCGAGTCGCCGAGGCTCGCCCGCGGAATCCTGCTCGGCGTCCTCCTGGCGGAACTGGCCATGCAGACCCAGATCATCATCTGGGGTTTCGACGATCCCGCCGCACTGGTCGTGGCTTTGCCGGTCCTTTTCGCCGCGGCGGTCATCGTGCTGAGACCGCCGAGCCGGACCTCCTACGTGCTGCTGTGCCTGCTGCTCAGCCTGCCGGTCGTGCCCGGTGCCTTCTTCACGTTCGGGCTCGCCGCGGTCAGCAACTTCTGGGGCTTCTTCATCGGGGTGACGCTGCTCCGGTACCGCCCGCCGCGCTCATGGGTGATCACAGTGCTCGTCCTGGCCGCGAGCGTCCCGCTGGACTTCTGGCCGCCGCCGGGCGAAAGCGTCGTGCAGGCCAGCGGGGACGTCGCCTCGCTGATGGTGCTGGCCTGGCTGACCTACAGCCTGGCCCGGCTCGCCGATCTGGTGGTCCTGCTCGAGGAGGCCGGCCGGGAACTCACCGAGGCCGCGGTCGCGGGGGAACGCGCCCGGATCGCCCGGGATCTGCACGACGTCCTGGGGTTCAGCTTGTCGGCGCTCGCCCTCAACGGCGAGTTGTGCCTGCGGCTGCTGGACACCGACCCGGTCCGCGCCCGGACCGAGTTCGCCACGCTGCCGGTACTGGCCCGGCGGGCGGTCACGGAACTCGGCTCGGTCGTCAACGACCGGATCGGGTTGCTGCTGACGGAGGAACTCGCCGCCGCCCGTGACGTGCTGGCAGCCGCCGGCATCGAGGCGACGACCCGGATCGACACCGGTCCGCGGGGAGCGGACCTGGACACCGAACTGGCCGCCGCGCTGCGGGAGTCGATCACGAACGTCCTGCGGCACAGCACCGCACGGACGTGCCTCATCGAGATCACCTCGGCGGGCGGGGCGGTCCGGCTGCGCGTGCTCAACGACGGCGCCTCCACCGGCCGCGGGACCGGCGGTTCCGGGCTCGCGGGCCTGGCCGAACGCAGCCGGGGCCGGATCACCGCGCGGCACCTGCCCGGCGACCGGTTCGAGCTGGTCGCCGAGTTCGGGTCAGAGCCAGCCCGACTCCGTCGCGATGCGGATGGCGTCGACCCGGTTCCGGCCGCCTAGCTTGACCTGCGCCGAGGTGAGGTAGTTGCGGACCGTGCCCTGCGTCAGGAACAACCGCCCGGCGATCTCCAGCGGATCCGCGCCCGTCGCGGACATGCGCAGCACCTGGGTCTCCCGCTGGGACAGCGGGCTCGGCGCCGCTTCCAGCGCGGCCGCCGTCAGCGCCGGATCGAGCACCCGGCCGCCGGCCGCCACCGTCCGGATCGCGTGCGCCAGCTCCGCGGGGCCGACGTCCTTGGGGAGGAACCCGGCCACCCGCGCCCGCAACGCCGTGCGCAGCTGGCCCGGTTTGTTCAGCCCGGTCAGGATCAGGACCCGGCAGTCCGGCGCGACCGTCTGCAGTTCCGCCGCCGCGTCCAGCCCGTCCCGCTCCGGCAGGTCGATGTCGAGCACCGCGACGTCCGGACGGACTTGCAGCACGGCCGGGACGATCCCGGCACCGGAAACCACCTCCGCCACCACCTCGAGATCGGCTTCCAGCGACAGCAGTTCGACCAGTGCCTTGCGCAGCAGGTGCACGTCCTCGGCGAGCAGGATCCGGATCACGGCACCGCCCGGCCCAGCATCGTGGAAGTACTTCCCCGCACGAACATCGCCGCCTCACCCCCCGGCACACGCCGGCCGCGGCCCCCGCCGCCGACGACGAACTCTACCTGATCGGCGGCGGCGTCCGGCGGAGCTTCACCGTCCGGGACCGGCTGCTCACCGGCGCTCGAGGTCCGCCCGGACGATGTTGACGATGGTGGCCGGGGTCACTCACCCCCACGGAAGTCAGTACAGCTTCCGGGTCCCGAAGTCGCCGTCACGCGCCGTGGAAGGTGATCGTGAAGCCGGTGCAGGAAGCGCACTGGTACATCGTCCGGTTGCCTGGCTCGATGTCCTGTTTGGACCACGCGTACGCCTTCGGGCAGTGCGACTTGATCGCATCGCTGTAGCTCGTGGGCGCGTCGCGGTTGGGGTTGACGCAGTTGATCAGCGTGCCGGCCGGGGAGTACCGGCGGTCTTCGCCCGGGCAGTAGGACAGCAGGTTCTCCGGGCACCCGGCCGTGCCGCACGAAGCCGAACCCGGTGGCACAGAGGCGTTGACGGGCTCGATCGTGATCGGCAGCGAGAACGCGTTGACGTAGCTGACGTCGTACCACGGCGCGAGGCCGTCGGCGGTGTCGAAGTTGAACTCGGCCAGGCTGGCCGGCTGTTCCCCGGTGGTGCAGTGGTCGGCGTAGCTGCCGCAGTCGGCGACCAGGCAGTGGAAGTCCCGGCCGGACGTGCCCGTGCACCCTTGGCGCGCGAAGAACTTCCCGCGCCAGTGGCCGGGGGCCGCCGTCTCCGGGATCGTCACGGTCGCCGACTGCCCGTTCGCCAGCGTCGGCAGGTTCGCGAAGTTGACCGACCCGTCGGCGTTCACGGTGCTGCCCAGCCAGAGGGTCTGGCCGGAGCGGTTCACGAACGTGACGGTGTGGTTGCCCCCCGCCGCGGCGGGCGTCGCCGGCGAACTCACGGCCAACGCCGCCACGATCGCCGCGGCAACGGCGAAGAGCCGCTTGGACATCCTGGAAAACATGGGGTTCGACCTCCGATCGTTGCGTGCTGGGGAGGGATCAGCCGGCGGCCCGGTAGGCGGCGCCACTGGCGTTCGGGGTGGTTCCCGTGTACAGGCCGGTCGGGGTGGTCGACGTCGACAGCGAGAACCAGGCGTAGCGCTCGACGAATGGCAATCCGTCGAGCATTGCCGTGGACCGGCTGACGAAGTCGGCCTGCTGGGCCGCGGACGGGTACCGCGGGGTGGGTCCGGAGAAGTCGGTCAACGCGTATTCGGTGACCCAGATCGGCAGGTGGTAACGGTTGTACACGGCCTGGAGGTAGGACTGCAGCTGCCCGGTCGCGGCGGTCGAGAAGTCGCCGCCGTACCAGTGCAGCGGGATGAAGTCGACGCGGTAGCCGCGGGCCGCCGCGCCGCTCAGGAACCGGTCGAGCCAGCCGCCGGCGGTGTCCGCGCCGTACGCCACCGCCGGCGCGCCGAGGCGCAGGCCCGTCGCCTGCAGCTGCGGCCACAGGTTCAGGGCGGTCTCGACGGACATGTTCGCCTGGCCGGCCAGGTCCGGTTCGTTGAACGCGAGCAGGGTGCGGCCGGCCGCTTTCGCCTGCTGCAACTGCGCCGCGGTCACGGAGCCGGCGCCCCAGATCATCGGGACGAACTCCGTTCCGGCCGGGGCGGTGATGCCCCGGGGGTCCGCCGCCCAGGTGTAGAACCACCGGGCGCCGACGTCGCCGAGCGCGGTGGTCACGCCGGAAAAGGCGGCCGCACTGACCCCTTTCTTGGTGCCGGCCGCGGTCGCGGGGGCGGCCAGGCCGCCGACAGCGGCGAGGGCGACGGCCACGAGGACGACGATCTTCCTGAATTGGTTCATACCACTTACTCCGGTGCTCGCCGAGGTGGACGATGCGTGCAGGCCGGCCTCCGGCAGTGGCGCCGGAGACCGGCCCGGTCTCAGGAGTGCACGAACGTCCAGGTCACCGGGATGTTGCCCAGGCCGGGATCGGCCAGCTGTGCGAACGCCGGCGCGCTGAGGTCGATGTGCGCGCTGTCGCAGCTCGGGCACTTGTCGACCACGGGCACGGTGATGGTCCGGCCGTTGTACGACACGCGGACGGACACGCCCCGGCACAGCGGGTCGTTGTTCGGGTTGGCCGTGGTCCAGTACGCGGCCGGGGCCGCGGCGAGCAGCTGCGTGGCGGCGTTGATCTGCGTGCCGCAGGCGCCGTAACCTGCGTCGTTGTAGTAGGTGGCGCGCCCATTGATCGGCTGGTCGAAAGGAATGTCGGCCCATGCCGTACCGCTCATCGTCAGAGGAAGCGCGACAGCGGCGGCCAGCACGCCGAGTGACTTGATGGTCTTACGCATTCCGTCCCTTTCCCTCGTGTTCCGGACGTGCTCGTGTCCGTGACGAACTGGGGGATTCGTCCTTGCGGCACACCGCAATCGGAGGGATCGAGGCCGGGTGGTCCAGACCTTCCCTGCGGTGTCCGGGCCAGATGCTACTGCGCCGCACAATACTTCGCTATGACAAAGAATTGTCCGGACAAGATCGGCCGTCAACGTTGACAACGCGAGGGAAGGGCGCCCGTAACGGGAATCGCGGGAGCGGTTCTCGAAGATTCCGGAAATCGTCGGAGAACCGTGGCCGGGTGCTGTTCATTCGTACTGTGGGCGGCCACGGTGCCGGTGGCCGCCCTGCTGCCGGGTTCGTCAGCCGACGTGGAACTTCACCGCGGTGAGCTCCTCCGAGACGGCCCACAGGCGCTGCTGGACCGCCACGTCGTAGGACTGGGGGCTGGACGCGACCACCTGCGGGCGGCCGCGGTAGCCGCCGGGGCCGTCGGGGCCGTAGTACTGGCCGCCGAGGGCGGCGGGGTCGGTGGCGGCGCGCAGGATCGGGAGCGCGCCCTTCTCCGAGGTTTGGCTGATCAGCGGCGCGACCGCCGGGAAGAGGACCCGGGCGACGGCGGGGGAGTTGCGCATCAGTTCCGTGCGGGCCACGCCGGGGTGGGCGGCGACGGCGACGGTGGTGCCCCGCGGCGCCAGGCGGCGTTGCAGTTCGTAGTGGAACATCAGGTTGGCGAGCTTGGCCTGGCCGTAGGCCGCGACGCGATCGTAGGAGTTCTCCCACTGCAGGTCGTCGAAGTGGATCGCGGCGCGGATGCGGTGGGCGAGGCTGGCGACCGTCACCACGCGGGACCCCTCGACCGGCAGCAGGAGGTCCAGCAGCAGGCCGGTGAACGCGAAGTGCCCCAGGTGATTGGTGCCGAACTGCAGCTCGAAGCCGTCACGGGTGGTCTGCCGCGGCGGGTACATGACGCCGGCGTTGTTGATCAGGAGGTCGATCTTCGGCAGGGCGGTGTGCAGTTCGGCCGAGGCGGCCCGGACGGACTCCAGGGACGCGAGGTCCAGCTCCTGCACGGTCACGTCGGCGTTGGCGCCCAGCCGTGCGGCCGCCTGCTTGCCCTTCTCGACGTCGCGGACGGCCAGCACCACCTTCGCGCCGCGCTCGGCGAGCACCTTGGCGGTGTCGAACCCGAGGCCGGTGTTGGCTCCGGTGATCACGGCCACCCGGCCCTGCTGGCTCGGGACATCGCGGTCGGTCCAGCTCTTGCTCATGGAGGTCCCTTCGGGGGCGGCCCTTGCGGACCGGTGGTCTGTTATGAGACGACGCTAAAGAACCGTCGGTCTGATGTCAAGAGACCTCTGGTCTTTAACTTCTCGTCCCGAGCGTTAGGCTGGGCTCATGACGTTCCAGCGGGCGCGCAGCGCGGAGCAGCGGGAGGAGCGGCGTCGCGCCATCCTCGACACGGCGCTCGCCATGCTCGACGAGATGCCGGTGGCCGAGATGAGCCTCAACGAGCTCAGCCGGCGGGTCGGCTTGGCCAAGTCGAACGTGCTGCGCTACTTCGAATCCCGCGAGGCGGTGCTCCTCGAGCTGCTGGACGGCGCGCTGCGGGAGTGGCTGGCCGAGGTGGCAGGCGAGCTGGCCGCGGGTGCCGACCCGGACCGGCCCGCACGGGAGCGGGGCGAGCGGTTCGCGGCGGTCGTCGCGCACTCACTGGCCCGGCGCACGGTGCTGTGCGACCTGCTCGGCGCGCAGGCGGCGGTGCTGGAACACAACGTGTCCGCCGACGTCGTCGTGCGGTTCAAGCGGTCCGCGCTGACGGGACTGGACGCCATGGCCGAGCTGCTCCGCAGCTGCGTGCCGGAGGTCGGCGACGAAGCCGCGCCGGTGTGCCTGCTGGCCATGATCCTGACCGGCGGGCTGTGGACGCACTGCCGTCCCTCACCCAGTGCGCGCGCCGCCTTCGAGGCGGACCCGGCCCTGGCCGTCCTCCACCTGGACCTGGCCCCGGCCCTGCAGAACGGCTTGAGCCTGTTCATCGCCGGTGCCGTGGCACGCAACGGCTGAGGCGGCGCCCGCGCTGTTCCGCCCGCGGTGAACAGCGGTCCGGGCGCGCTCGGGGATCAGTACCTTCGCTCTCATGGGAACGATCACGACGCGCACAGTCGAGTACCCGGCCGACGGCCTCACGATGGCCGGGCACCTCGCGCTGCCCGCCGGTACCGGCCGCCGGCCCGCGGTCCTGCTCGGTCCCGAGGGGCCGGGGCTGAACGACTTCCAGCGCGGCCGGGCCGATGCGCTGGCCGAGCTGGGGTACGTGGCGCTGGCCTTCGACATCCACGGCGGGCGCTGGTTCACCGATCCCGAGGAGATGCTGGCGCGGTGCACCCCGCTGCTCGCCGACCCCGATCGGCTGCGGGAGATCGGCCACGCGGCGCTCGACGTGCTGCGCGCCGAGCCGCGGACGGACCCCGCCCGGATCGCGGGCATCGGTTACGGCACCGGGGGAGCGATCGTGCTGGAGCTCGGCCGCGCCGGGGTCGAGCTGCGCGCGATCGGCACGGTCAACGGGTTGATGACGGGCCGGCCGGGCGAGGCGGCGCGCATCCGTTGCCCGGTGTGGGCGGGGGTGGGTTCGGAAGACCCGATCCAGCCACCGGCCCAACGCGACGCGTTCGCCGCCGAGATGCAGGCCGCGGGTGTCGACTGGCGCCTGACGATCTACGGCGGTGCGCTGCACGCCTTCCACCACCCGCCGGTGGGAGGCGACCAGATCCTCCTCCCCGGCGTGGGCCACCACCCCCGGCACGCGCAGCGAGCCTGGCGCGACGTCGTCGGCCTGCTCGCCGAGTGCGTGCCCGTAGCGGAGTGAGCCCGGCCCGGCGAGGGCCCGGCCACAGCCGCGCCGGCCGATGACCACTTTCCGAACTTCCCGCACCGGTCACCGCCGGCGGACATGACCGGCGGGAAAACGGGTACCCGGAAACTCCCGCGCCCCGAGCGGAGGAGCAGACCAATGGAACGGACGGATCCCACCGCGACGGCTTCGCCCCTGTTCGACGAAGTCACCGGAGCGCTGGAAGCCCTCAACGCGGTCCTGCGGGACGAGGACGACTTCCGGGTGTTGCTGCGGCACGTGTGCCTGCAGGTGCCGCACGCCGTCCCGGGCGTCGACGAGGCATCGGTCACGCTGGTGACCGGAAAGGTGCCGCACACGGCGACCGCGACGAGCGCCGTCGTGGGCGACCTCGACGGCGAGCAGTACCGGATCGGCGACGGCCCCTGCCTGGAGGCGATCCGCGGCGGCAAGATCGTCCGCACCACCGTGTCCGACGCGCTCGGGCGCTGGCCGGGCTTTGCCCAGGACGCCCGGGAAGCGGGCTTCCGCAGCTTCCTCGCCGCGCCACTGGCCGCCGACGAGCAGTTCTCCGGCGCGGTCAACTGCTACGGACGGCAGGACGGCGGCTTCGAGGAGGTCGAAGCGCAGCTGCTCGAGCTCTACACGGCCGCGGTGGAGGCGATCCTCCGCGTGTACCACCGGTACCTGCGGGCCAGGGAGACGGCCGAGCAGCTCCGGACGGCGCTGACGTCGCGCGCGGTCATCGACCAGGCCAAGGGCATGCTGATGGCGATCCGCCAGGTCGGCGCCGACGACGCCTTCGCCATCCTGGTGGAGCAGTCGCAGCGGGAGAACACCAAGCTGCGCGAGGTCGCCGAGCGGTTCGTCGAGCGGGTGGTCTCCGGGCACGCCCGGCCGCGGTAACGTGGGGGCCGTGGCGGGGAGCCGGATCACGGTGCGGGTCGGCGAGCGGCAGCTGACGCTCTCGAACCTCGAGAAGGTGCTCTACCCGCGGCACGGCTTCACCAAGGGCGAGGTGCTCGACTACTACACGCGGATCGCGCCGGTGCTGCTGCCGCACATCCGCGACCGGGCGATGACGTTCGTGCGGTTCCCCGACGGCGTCGCCGGTGGCTCGTTCTTCGAGAAGGACGTTTCCCGCCACGCCCCGGACTGGGTCCGCACCGCGCGCCTGGCCGTCGGCGGCCGCGGCAAGGACGCCGAAATCATCTCCTACCCGCTGATCAACGACCTGCCCGAGCTCGTGTGGGCGGCCAACCTCGCGGCGCTCGAACTGCACGTCCACCAGTGGACCGTCGGTGCGGACGGCGAGCGCGGCACCCCGGACCGGCTGGTGTTCGACCTCGACCCCGGCCCCGGCGCGACGGTGGTCGACTGCTGCCGGGTCGCCGAACGGCTCCACGACGTCCTGGCCGCGGACGGGCTCACCCCGATCGCGAAGACCAGCGGCTCGAAGGGCATGCAGCTGTACGCGGGGATCGTGACCTCGGACGGCGGCGAGCCGTCGCGGTACGCGAAAGGGCTGGCCGAGCAGCTCGCCGCGGAGACGCCGGACCTCGTCGTGGCGCGGATGACCAAGAACCTGCGTCCGGGCAAGGTCTTCATCGACTGGAGCCAGAACAACCCGTTCAAGACCACCGTGGCGCCGTACTCGCTGCGCGGGCGCGACGAGCCGACCGTGTCGGCCCCGGTCACGTGGGACGAGGTCCGCGCCTGCCGCCACGTCACGCACCTGAGGTTCACCGCCGGCGAGGTCCTGGAGCGCGTCGAAGACCTCGGAGATCTTTTCGCCGATCTGGAACGGACCCGGGTACCGATTCCGGCGTTCGGCTGAACTTCGGGAACCGCCATTCCGCCGAGTGCCGCCGCAGGTTTTCGGAGAATTGCGGGAAACCGTTGTCACCTGCGGATTCGATCGTCCACAACGGACCGTTGCACGTGCAGACGACCGTGTGGCTGCACGGACCACGGAGGGGAAAATCCGGTGGTGGGCCGAAGTCGGCGAACTCGGTACGGTCTACGCACGAAGCGCGGCAGTCGTCGCGGTGGCGAAAGACAATGACGTGGCGGCGGTTGCCGGTCTTGTCGAACGTGGCGAAAGGAAACGGGTGTCCGGCCTGATCGACGCCGATCTCGAATTCTGGTTCCAGCGCGGGCTGCGCGCGTATCTGGGCGAGGTGGCGCGCGCACTCGGCTTCGGCCTGGAGTCCTGCACCGTGGACGTCGACGTCCCGGTGTCGGCCTACGTGGCGGTGGACTGGCGGCTGCGCCGCTTCCCGGATCGCGACGTGGCGCTGCTCTGGGACGAGGTGCACGGCTGGGCGGTCGCGGTCGAGGCGGCGTGCGGGGAGGAGATGATCGTGCTGGCCTACCTCGGCGGAGAGGACATCCTGCCGCCGGCGCGCGTGGTCGTGCGCTTCCTGGCCGCGCTGCGGGCCGGTGCGCTGGAGCCGGACGGGCCGGGCTCGCCCGTGCTGCGCCGCGCCGGCCACCACCAGGAGCTCCTGCCGCTGCTGCCCGCCCGGTGACGGCCTGATCCTCCACAGTGGACACGCGGTGCTCACCGGTCCTCGGCGAAGGTCACCAGCGTGATCGACGGCCGCAGTTCGCGCAGACCGGGCAGGTCCGCGATCTTGCGCAGGGTGCCCGGCCGCCAGGCCTTGCGGCCGGGCGGCGGCTGCACGTCTTCGACGGCGGCGATGCCGGGGAACCGCCCGGGCAGCCGGGCGGCCTCGGAGACCGTCAGGCCGAACGGCATCGGCGGTGCGGTGTAGCGGTCCGACAGGCGGTGGCCCTTCATCGTCCGCCTGCTGATCCAGGGCGGGATCGAGTCGAAGAACAGCTGCCCGCCGGGGAACCGCGCGGCGCACTCGGCGATGAGACCGAGCACTTCCTCGCGGCCGAGGTACATGAACAGCCCTTCGGCCGAGATGAACACGCCCCGCGCCGGATCGGGGACGTCCAGCCAGGTGCGGTCCAGGGCCGAGGCGGGGAGCGCGGTCATCCGCGGCTCCGGCGGGAGCAGCCGCCGGCGCAGGTCGATCACGGGCGGGAGGTCCACGGACAGCCAGTCGACGGCGGGCCGCCCCAGCCGCCAGTAGGTGGTCTGCAGGCCTTCGCCCAAGGCGACCACCGTGGCGGCGGGATGCCGGTCCAGGTAGGCGCGGATGGCGGAGTCCAGGGCGAGGGCGCGCAGCGGGTGGATCTGGCCCGGCTTGCCGAACCGCGCGTAGTCGTAGGAGATCCGGCGGTGGAGGTCGTCGGCCAGCGGGTCGGTGAACGCCGAGCCGGGGTGCCTCGACTCCTCGGCGCGGTTGCGCAGCGTCCACAGGCAGGTGGCCGCGACGCCGTCCAGGGCCGCGCCGTCGATCGCGTCCGCGCTCATGCGGCGAAGGAGGTCCGGAGGAACCCGAGGATCTCCGCCCGGGCCGCCACGGCCTGCGGCGCCAGTCCCGGCGTGCTGAGGAAGGCGTGCCCCGCGCCGGGATACTCGGCCAGCCGCACCGGGGTGCCCGCCGCGTCGAGCCGCTCGGCGTAACGGCGGCCGTGGTCGGCCACCGGGTCGTGGGTCGGGACGACCACGAGTGCCGGGGCCAGGCCGCCCGGGTCGCCGGCGTGCAGCGGCGAAAGCGCGCGGGAGTCGGTGCCCGGCGGAACGGCGAGCCGCCGGAACAGGCGCAGCACCGGAAGGCCGAGCGTGGGCGTGTGGGCGTACTCGGTGATCGACGGGTGGTCGAACATCGCGCCGGTCACGTCGACCGCCGGGTTGACCAGAACCTGTGCCCGAAGGGGCAAGCCGGCCTCCCGGGCCCGGATCGCCGTCAGCGCGCTGATCAACCCGCCGCAGCTCTCGCCGAAGACGGCCACCCGCGCCGGGTCGATGCCCCACTGCCCGGCGTTCCCGAGCAGGTGCCGGAGCGCGTCCCAGCCGTCGGCGACCGCATCCGGGAGCGGGTGGTCCGGGGCGACGAGCCGGTGCTCGACCGAGACGACGACCGCGGGCAGCCGGGCGGCGAGGTGGCTGGTGACCCAGTCGCTCTGCACCGCCGTGCCCACGAACCCGCCGCCGTGCACGTGGAGCACGAGCGGCAGCGCGCCGCCGTCCGGGCCGGCCGGCCGGCTCACCCGGGCCGCCAGTGCACGGCCGGGCAGCGCCAGTTCCCGCCACTCGAGCACGGCGTCCGGGTCCGGTTCTCCGGTCACCGCCCGCGCGGCGGCGGACGCCCGGAAGCGGTTCTCCGCGTCGCGGTAGGCGATCAGGTCCTCGGTGGTCATCGCGAGCCAGTCCGGCTCCGGCGGACGCTGTCCGGTCGTTCCTGCGGTCACGATCGCTCCCTTGGTTTCGAAACCTGAGGTATCGAAACCTACGGTAGCGAAAACCGATAGGCTTTCGCCATGGCTTCGTCCCCCTCCGCCCGGCCGCCGGGACGCCCCCGCGCCGGTGTCCACGACGTGGTGTTCGCCGCGACGTTGAGCACGGTGCACGAGCTCGGCTACGCACGCGCCACGGTCGAACGCATCGCGGCGGCGGCCGGAGTCGCCAAGACGACGATCTACCGGCGCTGGCCGTCCAAGGGCGAGCTGATCGTGGACTGCCTCCTCGACGCGTTCGGCCCGGCACCGCTGGTCGCGGGGAGCCGGGCGGAAATCCTGACCGGGGCCATCCGCTGGGCGGCGGCGAAGATCGGCGAACCCGGGGTGGGCGACGCGTTCGCCGGCGTGTTCAGCGACGCCGTCAGCGACCCGGCGCTGCGCGTGATCCTGTCCTCACGGCTGCAGGACCCGTACCGGCTCGCGCTCCAGGACGCGCTGGGCGAACCGGAGAACCGGGTGCTGTTCTTCGTCGACGTCGTGGTCGGCGCGCTGCTGCACCGGATGGGCATGACCGGCGAGCCGATGGTCGACGCCGACGTCACCGCACTGGTCGAGCTGGTCGTGCCGCACTTCGGGGATCGGTGACCGGCGTCACGCACGGGGCTGTCACATCGGCCCGGACCGCGGAGTCGACGGGGTGACGGACCCCGAACCCGGTGTCCGCGGGTCCCGCGAGGAGCTCCGATGTCCACCGCTCACCTGATCGTCACCATCGCCGCCGCGGCTTGGGTCGGCTTCTCGGCCGTCTCGATGCTCGCCCGCGCGAAGTGGGTCGTCGAGCCGATCACCGGATACGGCGTGCCCCGGTCGTGGTGGCCGTGGCTCGGCACGGCCAAGGCGGCCGGCGCGGCGGGGCTGGTCGCCGGGCTCTTCTGGCCGCCGATCGGAGTCGCGGCGGCGATCGGCCTGGTGGTGTACTTCACCGGCGCCGTCGTCACCGTGGCGCGGGCGCGGTCGTACGCGCACCTGGCCTTCCCGCTGCTCTACCTGGCGCCGGTGGTCGTTTCGCTGGCCCTGGTGCCCTGATCGGCGAGCCAGGTGAGTGCGTCGGCGGCGTGGCGCAGCACGGACAGGTGCCCGTCGCCAGGCGTGGGCCGGTACTCCGCGTCCGGGCACCGCGCGGCGAGCCACGCGCTGTGCGTGGCGGGGACCATCCGGTCCTGCTCGCCGTGCACCAGCAGGACGGGTGCGGTGATCCGCGCGGGGTCGCCGCCCCACGGTGCGACGTAGGCGAGGTCGTCGTCGATCAGCCCGCCGGGGCCGTCCGCGAGCGCCGCGCGGACGACGTCGTCCAGCCACGACCACGGCCCCGCGAGCGCGGCCCGGTCGGCGGCGGTGAAGACGTCCGGATCGAACTCGGCGGCGGCCTCGTGCTTCTCCTTGGCCGCCCGGCCTTCGGTGGCGGCCCGCCGCGCGGCGGCGCTCGCGGCGGCCATGCCACCGAACCAGTCGAGCCCGGCGGCGTCGAACGGCGCGACCGCGGCCAGGCTCGCGACGGCGAGTACCCGCTCCGGCAGCAGTGCGGCACACGCCAGCGCGTGGGAACTGCCGCCGGAGTGCCCCATCAGCGCGAACTCGCCGATCCCGAGCGCCTCGGCCACCGCGGCCACACACCCGGCGGCGTTCCCGACCGTCCGCCCCGGCACCGGCGTGGAGGTGCGGTAACCCGGCCGGTCGAAGGACACGAACCGCACCCCGAGTTCCCGGGCGAGCGGCAGCAGCGGCCCGGGCGGCGCCCCGGTGTTCGGCGTGCCGTGGTGCCAGAAGACGGTGAGCCGGGCGGGGCCGCCGGTGTCGTGGACGTGCAAGGAGCGTCCGCCGGGCAGGGCCAGATCGGTCTCGGTGACCATCGGCCGAGCCTAGCGAAACCCCGGCGCGGGTCGTCGGCGGAGCACGGCGGCACCGCTCAGCGGGCCAGCCGCTCGGCCAGCCAGGCCAGCGAAAGCGGGTACCGGTAGTCGATCGCGCCGTGGCCGGCGTCGAAGAGTTCGAAGTGGACGCGGTCGTCCGGCAGGCCGGCCCGGGCCACCTCCGCCCGGAACGCCTCCGCACCCAGGTCGAGGAGGAACTCGTCGCTCGTGCCCGCGTCGATCCACACCGCGCGCAGTTCGCGGACCGCCTCCGCGTGGCCCGCCACCATCCGGACCGGGTCCCAGTCCAGCCAGCGCTGCCACTGCTCCGGCCGCAGCGCGCCGCTCCGCGGGTCGAACGGCAGTTCCGGCGTCCCGTCCTCCCGCGCCGAGAAGCACGCCGCAACGCCGAGCATCATCAGCAGCGTGGAGTCTTCGGGCTTGGTGAACGCCGGGCGGCTCCGGAAGTCCGCCCACCACGCCCAGATGTCCGCGTCGTAGGCGCGCAGCGCGCGGACCGCCTTGCCGAAGTCGGGAACGTAGCTCAGCTCGTACAGCGAGTCGCCCGCGTGCGTGGCCAGCGCGCCGAACAGGTCCGGCCGCAGCATCGGGGTGATCATCGCCCCGAACCCGCCCGAGGACTTGCCCGTGATCGCGCGGGACGCGGGGGCCGGGAGGGTCCGGTAGTGCTCGTCGACCCACGGGACGATCTCGTCGCACAGGTAGGAGTGGTAGCGGCCGGTGCCCGGCGAATCGACGAACTGCGAGCCCCCGTAGGCGGTCCACGCGTCGACGTACACCACGACGCACCCCGGCGCGCCGCCGGCGAAGACGGCGTCGGCCGTCTCCACGAACGGCTGCCGGAACGGCGTCCGGTTGGCCCACATCGTCAGGTGCCCGGTGTAGCCCTGGATGACGTACACCGCCGGGTACCGCTCGTCGCCGTCGTCGTAGCCCGGCGGGACGTACACCCACAGCGGCCGCTCGTGCGGGTCGTTCAGCGGATTGTCCCGCAGCAGCGAGGAATGCACGGTGTGCCGGTCGAGCCGGCCGGCGAGTTCGCCGTCCCAGGGCAGCATGCGGCCAGTCAACCACGGGTTACGGTGACGAGGTGGCCGAACTGGCACAGGTGAACGTCGCGGTGCCGCGCGCGCCGCTGGACGATCCGGTCATGGCCGGGTTCGCCACCGCCTTCGACGCCGTCGCGCGGCTGGCCGAAGCCGCGCCCGGGTTCGTCTGGCGGCTGGGCGCCGGATCCGGCCACGCGATCGTCGCGGCGGACCGCGGCGCCGGCGTGGTCGTCAACGTCTCGGTGTGGCGCGACTACCGCAGCCTGCACGAGTTCGTTTACCGCGGCGCGCACGGGCAGGTCCTGCTGCGCCGCCGCCGGTGGTTCGCGCGGACGCCGCAGCCGTCGACGGCCCTGTGGTGGGTGCCGGACGGCGACCGCCCCGGTGTCGAACCCGCCCTGGCGCGGTTGCGGTACCTCCGGAACCACGGGCCGTCCCCGCAGGCGTTCTCCCCGCTGCGCCAGTTCGCCGCGGACGGGCGCCCGCTGCGCCGCGGCCGGTAATCCGGTCGCCGCCGCCCGGCCGTTTCTGGCACGATCGGATGGGTGCGCCCGGTCGAGATCGCCTGCGACGAATCGGGCTCGGAGGGCGAGAACCTGCTCGGCGGGGAGACCGACGTCTTCGCCCACGCCGGCGTCCGGATGTCCGGCCCCGCGGCGGCCGCGTGCGTGGGGGAGATCCGCGCCCGCATCGGCTCGCCCGCCACGGAGTACAAGGCCAACCACCTGCTGCGCGCCAAGCACCGCGCGGTGCTCGAGTGGCTGCTCGCCCCGGACGGCCCGCTCGCCGGCCGCGGGCACGTGCACCTGACCGGCAAGACGTTCTTCGCCGTGCGGGCCGCGGTCACGCTCCTGGCGGAGGACGGGACGGAGACGATGGCCCGCACCCTCCACCGCACGGGCCCGGCCGCGTTCGGCGCCGCCCGCTGGGAGTTCTTCCTGACCGCGTTCACCAGCGTGCTGCGGCTGCGGCCCCGTCGTGGCGTGACGACGTCACCCGAGGAGTTCTTCGCGCTGGTCGACGAGCTCGCCGGCGTCCCGGGCGAAGCCGGCGAAATCGTCGCCCGGTTCCGCCGCGGCCCCGAGCGCGTGGCGGCCTACCGGGCCCGGCTGGCGAGCGACCCGGGCCTGGTGCCCGTGCTCGATCCGCTGGTGCCGGCGGTGATCCACACGGTCCGGCACTGGAGCACCGGCGGCACCCCGGTCGCCCTGGTCCACGACGAGCAGCTGGCTCTCACAGCCGAGCGCGTGCTCCAGCTCAAGGCGACCCTCGGCCCCCGCCTGGCGGGCGTGCGCTTCGTCGACTCCCGCTCCGACGCGCGGGTCCAGATCGCCGACTTCCTGGCGGGCGTGGCCCGCCGCATCGCCTCCGACGAGCTCAACGGCCGCGGTGACCCGGTGCTGACCGGGCTGCTGGAGTCCTTCGTGGACGCCGGCTCGGTCTGGGACGAGCCGACGGATTCTTAGGGTGTGGGGCAGAAGGCAGCCGCCGCCTGCCCCACGACTGCAGCCCAATCGGCTACGCGAGTGCACTTCCCGACAGGAAGGCGATCGCTTCTGGATTCCAGTACCCGGCGGTGGCGAGTACTGCGGCTATCGCGAAGAACGCCAACGCGTGCCTGGCGGCGAACAGTTTGCTCATAGGTAGAACGAATTTCCTAACCTTGAATTTTTGACTTCTCGGCCTCGAGGGCGTCTTCCGCTCGGTGTGCGGTCGGCGCTTCGAGTCCTGTGAGGACTCGCGGCAAACGATAGATGCCCCACGGGAACAGGCGACGGGCGGGGTTACCTAGCGTCGCTGAACTACTCGTTCGGACATCCCCGAACGGGTAGGACGAGCCGTCCGTGCGGTTACACACATACCGAAGGTGTCTCCACATAACCAGCACGAGTGAACGATTTACCGGACGGTATCTCTCTCACTTACTTCACGGCCGCGAGGTCCGCTTCCATGTGCCGTCTGCGTTCTTCATCGCCCAGGTCCGCGTAGATGGTTACTGCACTGAGCCAGCCTTCTTCGGCGGCGGCGAAACGGCCGGTCTGGTGCAATGCGTGCCCGAGCAGGTGAAGGGAGTCGGCTTCGATTTTCGCGTTGTGGCTGAGCCTGGCCAGCCGCACGGCTTGCCGCGCGTAGCGGATCGCCGCGCCGTGCTCGGCCTGCCGGTAGTGGACGGCCGCCATGGCGCAGCACGCCCGGGGGGCCGTTTCGAGGTCGTGGATCCGCTCGACGATGGCCAGAGAACGCAGGCCGTGACGCTGCGCGTCGGCGTAGTCGTGCAGGTCACCCAGGGTGGCCGCCAGTTCGGCCAGTGTCTCGGCCTGGCCGTGGTCGTTGCCGATGCTCTCCCGCAGGCTCAGCGCCTGGTGGAACAGAGCGAGGGCCTCGTCGTGGCACCCGCGGGTGCGGAGGGTCTCCGCCAGCCGGTGCAGGATCGCCGACTCGGCACCGGGGTTGTCCGTGGCGGCGAGCTGGTCCAGTGCGCGACGGTACAGTTCGTCGGCTGCACCGAGATTGCCGACCTCGGCTTCGTAATTCCCCAGGTTCGCCAATGAGATGGCGATTCCCATCGCGCTCTGCGTGCGCTGCGCGAGAGCGGCCGCGAGATGGAATTGCTGCAACGCCGAACTACGGTCACCCAAGGCGAAGGCTATTTTCCCGAGATCACTCCGGGTTGCGCCCTCGGATTCGAGATCCTGCACCGCCTGAACGGAAGAAACGGCGACTTGGTAGGTGTCATGGAGGTCGCTGTAGAAACCGTAACGGCGGTAGAGGCCGTACAGGGTGTGGGGAATCCGCCACGCGAACTCGTGATATCCCCGTTCTGCCGCCCAGGGCACGAGTTGCGAAAAATTCGTGCGCTCGTTCAGGAGAAAACTTGCGGCGGCATTCTCGGATGCGTGCTCCGGCAACGGGATGCCGCTCATCGCGGGAAGCATCGGGACCGGCGGCCGGAAGGGGAACAGCAGGCGATCGGCACCGTAGCCGGCGTGCAGGTAGAAACTCAGCAACCGGCGCTCGGCTTCGTCCCGTCCGCTGACCTGCTCGGCGAGTTCGCGGGCGAAAGCCCGGAGCAGGTCGTGGATGCGGTAACGGCCGTGGATCTCCGTTGGGGTGAGGAAATGCGTGCCGGCGAGCACGTCGAGTATGTGCTGGACCTCCTTCATCGGCAAGCCGGCGAGCGCGGCGGCGGCGTGCACGGTCAGTTCCCGTGCCGGGGAAAGGCCGATCAACCGGAACAACTCCCGCGCTGCGGGCGGGAGGGCGTGGTAGGTGACCGAGAAGGCGGCCCGGATGTTCGCGGGCGGGTCGTCGCCGTCGTCGCCGATGTCGAGCAGCCGGCTCTCGTCCTGCAGTTCGTCGGCGAACTCGGTCAGCGCCACGCCGCGGCGGCTTTCGATGTGGTGCGCGACCAGTTGCAGGGCGAGGGGAAGGCCTCCGCACAAGGCCGTGATCCGCGTGAGCGCCGCCTGTTCGGCGCCGCCCCGCCGCCCGATGCGCCCGGCCAGCAGCTGAGCGGCGTGCGCCTCGTCGAGGGGTGTGACCGAACAGTGCCGCGCTCCGTGCCGGCTCGCCAGCGCGGTCAGCCCTTGGCGGCTGGTGACGAGGACCAGGCACGGCGACAGCGTGAACAGCAACGGCAGCACGTGGGCCGAATTCGCGGCGTTGTCGAGCACGACCAACGTACGCGTGCCCGCAAGGATTTCGCGCAGCTTCGCTTCTCGACGCGCCCGGGTGGCCAGGCGAGCGATCGGCACGTCGACGGAGTCGAGGAGCGCGTCGACCACGTCGGCGGCTTCCAGGGGACGGCTGCCGTCGAAGCCGTGCAGGTCGAGGTACAACGCCGTATCGACCAGGCTGCCGTACTGCCGGTGTGCCCAATGGACCGCCAGCGCGGTTTTTCCGATGCCCGCCAAGCCGTCCAGTACGACCACGCCGGGACGGAACTGGCCCTCGGCGGTGCGCGCCAAGCGGTCGAGTTTCGCCAGCAGATCCTGGTGCCCGACGAAATCGGTGGGTACTGGGGGAAGCAGCGACCGTCCCCGTGGCCGGAAAGCCGGAAGCAGGCTGCCCGGCCGGTCGGTGACGGGCCGGTCGGCCGGTGGCCGCGGGCGCGGAAGGGCGGCCAGCCGCGCGGCCGCGCTGCGGGCCCCCGGGTCGGTCCTGCCCCGCTCGGGTGATGCGGTCAAGGCGTTGTAGTACTTGAGCAAATCGTCGGCTGCGGCCTGGTCGCCCTCGGCCTGGAGCAGCCGGCGGACGGCGAGGTGGTAGGCGCCCATGTCGTCGGTCCGGCCGAGTTCGCGCAGCACCTGCAGGCGGCGCCGGGCCAGCCCGATGTCGGTCCGGTGTTCGCGCTGGAGTGCGTCGAGCTTCCGCAGGGCGGCGTCGAAGCGTTCGAGAGCGATCAGTTCGCCCAGTAGCAGCTGGTTCGCCGGCAGCCAGGTGTTGTGCACCGCCGCGTAGCGCCAGTCCCAGGCGGGCTGGGAGGTCAGGTCGGCGAGCGGTTGTCCTTGCCACAGAACGAGTGCGGCGGTGACCGCGTCGCAGGCCGCTTCGTGGTCCTGTGCCTTGCTGCGCCGGCGAGCCGTCTCGATCAAATCTGCGGCGGCGAAATAGTCGATCGCGGTCCGTTCGACGTCGAGCAGCAGCGCGCCGTCGACGGTGCGCAGGGTCGCGGGAACCCCGGCCTCGCGCAGGGCTTTGCCGATGCGCCCGGTGTAGGTGCGGAACGTGGCCACCGGATCGTGGGGCTCTCGCTCGTCGGCCGACCACACCCATTCGACCAGGGTTGTCACCCGCATGCGCACCCTGGGTTGCGTCAGCAACGCCGCGAGTACTTTCTGCAGCTTGGGTGAGCCCCATCGGGTGGTCAACTGCCCGTGCATGCGCATGGTTGTCTGCCCGAGAATTCCGAACGCGATCTCCATCCGCCAGCTTTCCCCCCTCCTGGGATTGCTGTAGCACCTCCTCGCCCATTTCGATTCTGGCATTTCCCGTCGGTGCCGCGCAGTGCTCTGACCTGTGCTGACCTCGATTTGTCACGTTTGTCAGCCACATGTTGCGCGCTTGAACCCGGCGTCGACACGTCGTTGACAACGCGGGGTTCCATGCTTCCGGTGTCCGATCGAAAATCCCGCCGAGGAGGGTGCGAACCATGATCGAGCTCATTGAAGTGGAACGGGAAACGACCTTCAGCCACCCGACGCAGCAGAGCTAGCGAACCCCAGGAGGAACAGCCATGCGGCGTCCCAGGATCAAACCCGAGCACCTCCCCGTCCGCCACGGCGACGATCGCGTCCGGATCGGCGGCGTCGTGCGGGGTATCGCCGCCGACATCGCTGACCCGGACGGGTGGGTGTGGGCGCTGCTGGCGGCCCTCGACGGTTCGAGGACCACGGACCAGGTCGTCGCCGACCTGGTCCGCCTCCACCCCGCGCGCTCCGAGGCCGACGTCAGGGCGGCCGTCGGCGATCTCGTCCGGGCCGGCTACGTCGAGGACGCCGGGGAACCGCCCGTCGCCGGGCTCACCGCCGCGCAACGGGAGCGTTACCGGCGGAGCCGTGCCCTCTTCCGCTGGATGGACCGGACACCGCGCCGCACGAGCTGGGACACGCAGCTGCTGCTGCGTGGCGCGCGGGTCGTGGTGATCGGGATCGGCGGGGTCGGCTGCACCGCGGCCCAGACGCTGGTGGTGTCCGGGGTCGGGCACGTCCACTGCGTCGAGCCCGACGTCGTCGAACTCTCCAACCTCAACCGCCAGATCCTGTTCACCGAGCACGACCTCGGCCGGGCCAAGGTCGATGCGGCGGTCGAGCGGCTGAGTGCGTACGACTCCGGAGTCCGGGTGACCGGCGAGCGGCTCGTCGTCGACGGCCCCGCGGTGCTGCGGACGCTGGCGACCGGCTTCGACGTGGTGGTGCTGGCCGCGGACCAGCCCCCGGAGATCCGTTCCTGGGCCAACCAGGCGTGCCTGGCGACCGGGACGGCCTGGGTGCACGGCGGCTACCACGGACCACAGGTCAGCTGCGGGGTGTACCGGCCGGGGACCGGTCCGTGTTACGACTGCGCCCGCGTCGCCGAGCGCGAGCGGCGTGCCGGGCTGCCTCCGCTGACCCTTTCGGCGGCGGCCGCCCGGATCGATCCGCCGCACGCCGCGAACGCCGTTTCGGCCGGCGTCGCCGGGCAGCTGGCCGCGCACCTGACCCTCAGCCTGATCACCGGGGTGCCGGCTGTGCGGACCAACTGCCAGTTCGGCTTCAACCTCGTCACGTTGCAGGACAGCTTCGCCCTCGGTCCCGAATCACCCCGGCGGGACTGCCCGGCCTGCGGGTGACCTCACCCGGGTTCCGCGGCGGACTCGAGTTCGAGCGCCCGGCGGTACAGCGTTTCGGCCCGTGCGGCGTCCAGGTTCCCGAGGAGCGCGGCCGCCTCCGCCAGGGATCGCGCCGCGCGCGTCAGGTCCCCGGCGTGCTCGAGGGAGGTCGCCGCCGTCTCGAGGGCCTGCGCGAGGAGAGCCTCGGTGCCGGCGAGCGCCCGGTACAGGGTCACTGCCTGGCCGGCGTACTCGATCGCGGCGTCGTGGGCGTGCAGCCCTTGCAGCGCCACGGCGACGTCGCACAACGCATACGCCTCGCCGACGCGGTCGGCGGCCTCACGGCGCAGGACGAGTTCCCGTTCGGCGTGCTCACGGGCTTGCTCGAACTCTCCGAGCTGGACGCTGATCCGGCTGAGATTGCATTCGACGACCGCTTCGGGACGTCCGCCGCCCGCCCGCCGCGCCGGCGGCAGCGCCCGGCGGTAGAACTCACGCGCCTCGGCGTAGCGCTGCTGCAGGAAGAGGACCTGGCCCAGGCCGGAGAACGCCACTTGCTGCCGGACCGTGTCGCCGAGCTCGTCCGCCAGCTCCAGCTGCCGGCGGAAGTCCGCCTCGGCCGCGTCCCAGCGCCCCAGATCGGCGAGCGTGTCACCCCGGAACCCGAGCAACAACGCCTCGGCGGCCCGGTTCCGGACCGCTCTCGCGGCGGCGAGCCCCAGCGATTCGGCCTCGAAGCGAACGGACCACGAAGCCCGCTCCCGGAGGCTGAAGAACCGGGCGGCGCCGGCCAGTACCAGCGCGGCCTCGTGGGCGCGGTGCTCGGTGGCCGCGCGCAGCACCGCCGTCAGGTTCACCTGCTCGGTGGTCAGCCACGCGAGGGCCGCCGAACGGTCGGTCAGCGGGAGCTCGGGGCCGGACGGTGGCAGCTCGACGGCGGGAGCCTCCAGCCCGGGGAAGACGAGGCGGTCGGCGGCCCGGGCGGTCCCGGCGTACCACGAGAACAGGCCGGCCCGGGCCTCGTGGCGGTGGGCCGGGTCGTCGTCCAGTTCGGCACGGTGGGCGGCGTAGGCGTGCAGCAGGTCGTGGAGCCGGTAGCGCCGGCCGCCGACGGGCTCGACGAGGTGCACCTCGGCCAAGGCTTCGAGCTGCCGGTACGCGGTGGCGACGTCGACCCCGGCCACCGCCGCGGCGGCGGGTACCCCGAACTCGGCGCCGGGATGCAGGCCCAGCCGGCGGAACAGGCGGGCGTGCTCGCCGGCCAACCCCGTGTACGACCAGTCGAACACGGTCCGCACGGCGCTGCCTCCGTCCTGGCTGCTGCTCAACACGTCCAGTCCGGTGCGGTCGGCCACGATGTCCGCGACGATCTCGGCGACGCTGGTGTGGCGCCGGGTGGCGATCCGGGTGGCGGCGATCCGCAACGCCAGCGGCAGCCGGGCGCACACCTCGACGAGACTCGCCACGGCTTCGGGTTCGGCGGCGACCCGCGCGCTCCCGAGGATCCTGCGGAGCAGGACGTGGGCTTCCTCCTGGCTGAACAGGTTGAGGGTGAGCTGGCTGGCGGCCTCGGCGACGAGCAGCCCGGTCAGGGTGACCCGGCTGGTCACCAGCACCAGGCAGCCGGGGGAGCCCGGCAGCAGCGGGCGAACCTGGTCGGCGGTCCCGGCGTTGTCCAGCAGGACGAGCACCCGGCGGCCGGCGAGCAGCGAGCGGTACAGGCTCACCTGGGCGTCCGGCTCGCCGGGGACCCGGTCCTCTTCGATACCCAGGACGTGCAGGAACGACGTGAGCACCGAACTGGGGTGCACCGGCGCGCTCGGACCGTAGCCCCGCAGGTTGGCGAACAGCGTGCCGTCGGGGAAGTGGTGTTCCACCCGGTGCGCCCACTGCACTGCCAGTGCTGTCTTCCCGACCCCGGCGGTGCCGTCCAGCGCCGAGATCACCAAGGCACCCGGGCGGTTCTCGTCGTGGGCCAGCAGGAGGTCGTCCAGCCGGGCGAGCTGATCGTCCCTCCCGGCGAAGTCACGCACCGCCGGAGGCAGCTGGCGGGGCACCGGCAGCGCTTGCCGCGGCGCCGCCGGGGAAAGCACCAGCTGCCGGATCGACCCCGCCTGAACCACGGAACCCGCCACGGTGCCGGACAGCTCGTTCGTCACCCAGCTCGTGCCGTGCTCCGGTTCGTCGACCATCGCCGTACCCCAGCCCGCAGCCCACCAGTCCACCCTCCGGTGTACCGCAAAAGACCGGGTAGTGAGCGGAATGTGACACGCTCAACGCTCAGCGTCACCCGTACGCGCGGGTCGGCGCGCTCGCCGCTGGCCCTTTCCGGTCCACGTACCCTGGCCTGGTGCGGACCCGACCCACCCTCTCCTGGACTTCGGCCGAAGCACCGCTGCCGCGGACGGCGAGCCTCGACGAGCTGACCGGCGTCGTCGCGCGTGGTCGCGTTGCCGTGCTCAGCGGGGCCGGGCTGTCCACCGAGTCCGGGATCCCGGACTACCGGGGCGAGAGCGGCAGCCTGCGGCGGCACACGCCGATGACCTACGACGAGTTCGTCACCAGCGCCGCGGGGCGGCAGCGGTACTGGGCGCGCAGCCACCTCGGCTGGCGCACGATCGCCCGCGCCGACCCCAACGACGGCCACCGCGCCGTGACCGCCCTGCGCGACGGCGGATACGTCTCGGGCGTCATCACGCAGAACGTCGACGGCCTGCACCAGGCGGCGGGTATCGCGGACGCCGTCGAACTGCACGGCAGCCTGGACCGCGTGGTCTGCCTCGGCTGCCGCCGCACCAGTCCGCGCGCGGACCTCGACCGGCGGCTGCGGGCGGCCAATCCCGGCTTCACGGGGGCGGCCACCAAGATCAACCCGGACGGCGACGTCGAACTGCCCGAGGATGTGGTGCGCCGATTCCGGCCGGTGCCGTGCGAGGACTGCGGCGGCATCCTCAAGCCGGACGTCGTGTTCTTCGGCGAGAACGTGCCGCGGCCGCGGGTCGAGCAGTGCTACCGGCTGGTCGACGCCGCCGCGGCGCTGCTGGTGCTCGGCTCCTCCCTGACCGTGATGTCCGGGCTCCGGTTCGTCCGCCACGCGGCGGCCGCGGGCAAGCCGGTGGTGATCGTCAACCGCGGTGAGACCCGTGGTGACCGCTACGCGTCGGTGCGGGTCGACCGGCCGCTGGGGCACGCGTTGACCGAGCTGGCCGGCCGGCTCAGTGCGGAGCGCGGCCGAACCGCGTGAGCAGCCGGTCCTGGCGGGGCGCGCCGGGCGCGTCGGCCGGCGCGTCGGCGAAGAAGCTCGTGCCCGGGGCCAGTCCCGCGAAGATCGTGTCGTAGTCCTCGTCGATCCACGCGACCAGGCCCGGGTCGAGGGTCTCGTCGGCGCCGAGCGCGCGGGCGAGGTCCCAGGTGTGCACGGTGCTGTCCGCGGTGCGCACGGCCAGGGCCTGCCGTCCGGTGAGTTTGCCGAGCGGGTAGTCGACGACGCGGTCCAGTGCGCCTGCCGCGGCGAAGGCGTCCGCGCAGGCCCGGACCGAGCCGGTGAACGCGGCGACGGGGTCGTCGCCGAGCGCGTCGGCGTTCCGCTGGGCCAGGAATTGCTCCCGGGTGGCCCCGCTGAGCAGTCCGACGTAGTTGAGGTTGCCGCGGGTCATGTGGTTGACGAGCGCCCGGATGTCCCATTCGGTGCACGGCGTCGGTGCGCCCCAGCCGTCCGGCGCCACCGCGCGGAGGTGGTGCTCGAAACCCCGGGAGGCGAGGAGGAAGCGGTCGAGGAGCATGGCGCCCAGTCTGGCCCGGCTCGCCGTGGCGGCGCTCGCGGATATCGGACGTCGTCGACGAGCCGGTCCGGCCGGGTGGGGGGAACCCGGCCGGACCGGCTCTGGCGACGGACCTCCACAGCCGGTCGTCGCCTGCAAGACGCGGGGACCGCCCCGGTCGTTACACCGGCTGCAACCCGTTCCAGGACCAGTGCGGCACCGCCAGCCCGGCGGGCACTTCGCCGGGCGGACCCGGGTAGGTGAGGACTTCGGCCACCGCCCACTCCATGTAGGACCGCAGCGCGGCGCGGAACTCCGGATCGGCAGGCAGGCCGGCGTCGTCGGCGGCCTGGACGAAGCAGGCGACGAACCGGCGGCCGAGGTCGCTGATGTCGCCGTTGCCGGCGTGCATCCGGAGCATCGCCGAATGGTCGCTGCACTCGCGGGAGAACCGCGGCGGGCCGCCCATGACCTCGGCCCAGTACCAGCCGAGCCGCTCGACGTGCTGGGGGTGCTGCCCGGGGTGGGAGAACGGGTGGTTCAGCTCCGGGTCGGCCAGGCAGCGCTCGTGGTGGGCGGCCGCCAGCGCGTGGAACGCGGGGTCGCCGCCGGCGAATTCGTACAACGTCGGACGCATCCGCCGAGCGTGGCACGCGGGGGCGCCGGAAGCTAGCGGGCCCCGGCGGCCGCGCGTTCCGCCACGGGGGAGAAGCCGCCGAACGCCTCGACCGCCTGCCGGACGTCCTCGGTGACGAGGTCGTGGTTCAGCGCCCCGGCGGCGGCTGCGCCCTGGGCGGCGGCGATGATCACGGTCGCCCGCGCGTCGACGACGTTCCCCGCGGCCCACACGCCCGGCACGCCGGTCTTCCCGGACGGGTCGACGTCGCCTTCCCGGTAGCCGAGGCCGCGCAGCAGTTCGTCGTGCGGGACGGTCCGGGTGCGGAGGAACAGCGCCGTCCGTGGCACGAACCGGGCGCCGAGCTCGACGCCGGTGAGGTGGCCGTCTTCGCGCCGCACGGCGGTGACGAGGCCGTCGACCACACGGATTCCCCGGGCGTCCAGCCGTTCGCGGTCCTCTTCGGACACCGGTTCGGTGTGCGGGAAGTACGCGACGTCCGGCGACCACTGGCGGACCAGCAAGGCGTGCTCGACGCTGTCCGGATGGGTGCCGAGGACGCCGAGGGGCTGGTCGCGCACCTCGTAGCCGTGGCAGTAGGGACAGGTCACCGCGTCGGTGCCCCAGCTTTCCCGCAGGCCGGGCAGGTCGGGCAGGTCGTCGTGGACGCCGGTGGCGATCAGGACGCGCCGGGCGGTCAGTTCCCGGCCGCCCGCCAGCCGGGCGGTGAAGCCCGGGTCGAGCCGGGTCACGCTGTCTTCGAGGAGTTCCACGCCGTAGCCGCGGAGTTCTTCGCGCCCGATTTCCAGGAGTTCGGCCGGCGGCAGCCCGTCGCGGGAGAGGAAGCCGTGCATGTGCGACGCCGGTGCGTTGCGCGGAGCACGGGCGTCGACGACCGCGACGCGCCGTCGCGCCCGGCCGAGCATCAGGGCGGCGCTGAGTCCCGCGGCGCCGCCACCCACCACCAGAACGTCGAAGCTGTTGGTTTCGGTCATGCCGCCACCATGAACCGGGCTTGGCGAATCCGACAACTAATGTTGCCGTTTCCGGGACAAGCGGGTTTCCTGGAGGAATGACGGACGCGATCACCCAGGCCCTGGCCGAGGTCGGCCCCCGGCTCAAGCGGGTCCGCACCCAGCGGCGGGTCACGCTGGCCGACCTGTCGGCGGCGACGGGCATCTCGAAGAGCACGCTGTCCCGGCTGGAGTCCGGCCAGCGGAAGCCGAGCCTGGAGCTGCTGCTGCCGATCGCCCAGGCCCACCAGGTGCCGCTGGACGAGCTGGTGGGCGCGCCGGAGGTCGGTGACCCCCGGGTCCGGCTGACCGCGCGCCGCATCCCGCGCCACAACGGCGCGTCCATGACGGTGCTGCCGCTGACCCGGCAGCCGGGCGCGCCGCAGGCGTTCAAGATGATCCTCGAGCCGGAGACGGGCGAGCCCGATCCCCAGGTCCACGAGGGGTACGAGTGGCTGTACGTCCTGTCGGGCCGGTTGCGCCTGGTCCTGGCCGACCGGGACATGACGCTGGGCCCCGGCGAGGCGGCGGAGTTCGACACCCGCCTCCCGCACTGGTTCGGCGCGGTCGGCGGCCGGCCGGCGGAGATCCTCAGCCTGTTCGGGAAGCAGGGCGAACGGCTCCACCTGCGAGCCAAGTCCCGTTAGGCCAGTTCGCGCTGCATCAGGAGCGTGTCGAGCCAGCGATCGTGCTTGAAACCGACGCGCCGCAGCACTCCCGCGTCGGTGAAGCCGGCCGCGAGGTGCAGGTTCCGTGACGCCGGGCTGCCGGAGTCGACCACGACCGCGATCGCCTGCCGCGCGCCGGCGTCGCCGCACCGCTTCAGCAGTTCGCCGAGCAGCCGGCGCCCGTGGCCGCGGCCGGTGGCGGCGGGGGCGAGGTAGATCGTCGTCTCCACCGAGTACCGGTACGCCGGCTTCGGCCGCCAGGGCGCGGCCAGCGCGTAGCCGAGGATTTCGCCCTCCTCGGCGAGGACGAGGAAGGGCCACGCGCTCTCGCGGATCTTCGTGCGCCACTGGTCCGCCGTCGGCGGCGTGGTCTCGAACGTGACGACCGAGTCGGTGACGTACGGCGCGAAGACGGCGGCAACGCCTTCCGCGTCGGCCTCCGTGGCTTCCTCTATAGTGGACATTTCCGGTATTATAGAGGAATGATCGACCCGGTATCCCTCGGCCACCACGTGCACCACCTGCGCGCCGGCCGTGGTCTCGCGCTGAGCGCCCTGGCCAAGGAGGCGGGTGTCAGCGTCAGCATGCTGTCGGCCATCGAGCGCGGCGAGAAGACGCCGACGGTGGTGGTGCTGTCCCGGATCGCCGACGGCCTCGGGCTTTCCCTCTCCCGGCTGCTCGCCGGCCTGGAGACCGACCGGGTGATCGTCCGCCGCGCGGCGGAGCAGGACCACGTCACCGAACCCGGCGGCTGGCACCGCACGGTGCTGACGCCGGTCGTCCCCGGCGTCAACTTCGAATGGATCCGCACCACCCTGCCCCCGCACTGCGACGCGGGCGGGTTTCCGGCGTACGCCCCGGGTTCGCACGAATTCGTCGCCGTCGAGTCGGGCACGTTGTGCCTCGGCGTCGGCGAGGGGGAATACACCCTGCACGCGGGCGACTCGCTCTACTTCCCGGCCGACGCACCGCATTCCTACGCCAACCGCGGCGAAGATCCGTGCGTGTACCACGTCGCGGCGCTGATCATGCGGCCGCGCGAAAACAGGATGACACCCGCCCGGCAGGCGTGACACCCTCCGGGGCATGTTCCCCGTGTCCGATCGCGCGACGCTCGCAGGCCTGTCCCTGCCGAGCGCCCGTTCGGCACGGCCGCTTTCCGTGCTGCTGACCGGCGCTCGAAGCTGACCCTTCCCCGATTCCCCCGTCCTGGGCGCGAAACCGCCGGGGGAGGGTCGACGAGCACCGCCCGGTTTCGCGCATTCCTCTTTCAGCGCAGGGAAAGACCCATGAGCAAGCAACAGTACGTGCGGACCAAGCCGCACCTGAACATCGGCACGATGGGGCACGTCGACCACGGAAAGACCACCCTCACCGCGGCCATCACCAAGGTGCTCGCCGAGCAGGAGCAGGGCGGCGCGAACCGCTACGTCGCCTTCGACCGCATCGACCGCGCGCCCGAGGAGATCGAGCGCGGCATCACCATCAACATCGCGCACGTCGAGTACGAGACGCCGACCCGGCACTACGCGCACGTCGACATGCCGGGCCACGCCGACTACGTCAAGAACATGATCACCGGCGCGGCCCAGCTGGACGGCGCCGTGCTCGTGGTCTCGGCGCAGGACGGCGCGATGCCGCAGACCCGCGAGCACGTCGTCCTGGCGCGCCGGATCGGGGTCGAGCACCTCGTGGTCGCGCTCAACAAGGCCGACGTCGTCGACGACGAGGAACTGCTCGACCTGGTCGAGCTCGAAGTGCGCGAGTTGCTGACCCGCTACGGGTTCGACGGCGACGCCGTGCCCGTGGTCCGGGTGTCCGGGCTGCGCGCGCTCGAGGGCGACCCGCGCTGGACGCAGCGCGTCCTCGACCTGCTCGCCGCCGTCGACGAGCACGTGCCGATCCCGCCGCGGCGGCTCGACCTGCCGTTCCTGATGCCGATCGAGAACGTCCTGACCATCACCGGTCGCGGCACCGTCGTGACCGGCGCGGTGGAGCAGGGGACGCTCGCCGTCGGCGACGCGGTCGAGGTGATCGGGCTCGGCCCGGCGGTGACCAGTGTGGCCACCGGGCTCGAGACGTTCGGCAAGCCGATGGACCGCGCCGAGGCGGGCGACAACGCCGCGGTGCTGCTGCGCGGGGTCAAGCGCGGTGAGGTCCGGCGCGGGCAGGTCGTCTGCCTGCCCGGCAGCGTCCGCCCGCACACGCGGTTCCGTGCGGACGTCCACGTGCTGTCGGCTGCGGAAGGGGGCAGGCGGACGCCGTTCGCGGCGAACTACCGGCCGCAGTTCCACTTCCGCACCAGTGACGTCGTCGGGGTGGTCGCCCTCGCCGAGGGCGTCACGGTCGTGCGGCCGGGCGAGGCGGCTTCGCTGACGGTGGAGCTGGGCCAGCCGGTGGCGATGGGCCCGGGCCTCGGGTTCGCCATGCGCGAAGGCCGGCTGACGGTGGCCGCGGGCACCGTCCGCGAGGTCTTGGACTGAAGATCGGGCTCGTCCCCGCAAAGTCTTCTGGCCTGGTTGCAGGGCGGGCACGGCTCTCGTTGATCATGTGATCGTCGAAGTCCCATGATCGTGTGAGAGCCGTGCCCGCTGCGGTGCCGGCCGCGCTGGGCGCTCGATCCGATTCCCGCTTGGCCCGGCATGCCGCACCCGATCAGGGCACCGTGCGGCGCGTGGCCGGACGCGTCGCACGGTGTGGTTGGCAACTTCACGCCGTCGCGTCCGGCCAACTCGCCGCCCGCAGCGGCCAACTCGCCGCCCGCAGCGGCCAACTCGCCGCCCGCAGCGGCCAACTCGCCGCCCGCAGCGGCCAACTCGCCCGCGTTCCCGGTGAGTTGGCTGTTGCGGGCGTTGAGTTGGCTGTTGCGGCGAGCGGGAAGTCGCGCGGATTCGCCGGCTTGCGGTCTCGCGCGAGTCGACTGGGTCGTTCGTGACGTTCCGGCGGCGGCCGGCCGAGGAGGGCCGTCCCAGCGATCGACTTCGCGGGAACCCTGGCCTCGTGAGGCTTGGCCGCCGCCCTGGCTCACTGAGCGGGGGACGAGCTTGACTCATCCGATCTTTTGCCTTTAGCTTGAGTCGCGTTCCCGATCCGCCGTCGGAAGCAGTGCTTCTGCCATGGCGAGATGAGGGAGTTGTTGTGGGAAAAGCGTTGAGCCGCCGCCGTGTCGTGGCCTGGGGAGCCGCGGGTGCCGCGCTGCCATTGGTCGGATCTCGGCCGGTCGAGGCCGGGGAACTGGGAAGTCAGCCCGGCCGCTTCTTCGACGTCACCGCGTTCGGCGCGAAGGGTGACGGGCGCACCATCGACACCGCCGCGATCAACCGCGCGATCGACGCGGCCGCCACCCGCGGCGGAACCGTGTACTTCCCGGCCGGGAAGTACGCGAGCTATTCGATCCACCTCAAGAGCAACATCGCCCTGTACCTCGCGGCGAACGCGACGATCCTGGGCGCCGTCCCGGCCGGCGGCCAGGGCTACGACCCCGCCGAACCGGGCGCGGGCAACCCGTACCAGGACTTCGGGCACAGCCACTGGCACAACAGCCTGATCTGGGGCGAGAACCTCGAGAACGTCACCATCGAAGGCCCGGGCAAGATCGACGGCCAGGGCCTGGTGGCCGGCGGCAGCGCGGAATCCGCGCCGCTCAACGGGAACAAGGCGATCGCGCTCAAGCTGTGCCGCAACGTCGCGATCCGCGACATCACGATCGTCAACGGCGGCCACTTCGGCATCCTCCCCACCGGCGTCGACAACTTCCGCATCGACGGCCTGGTGATCGACACCAACCGCGACGGCATCAACATCGACTGCTGCAAGAACGTCCGGATCGCCGGCACGACGGTGAACTCGCCGAACGACGACGCCATCGTGCTCAAGAGCACGTACGCGCTGAACCAGGTGCGCGACACGGAAAACGTCACCATCGACAACTGCTTCGTCAGCGGCTACGACCTCGGGACGCTCGTCGACGGCACGTTCAAGACGGCGTCGTCGTACGGCCGCACCGGCCGCGTCAAGTTCGGGACGGAGTCCGACGGCGGCTTCCGCAACATCGCGATCTCCAACGTGGTCTTCGAACACTGCCGCGGCCTGGCCCTGGAAACGGTCGACGGCGGGTGGCTCGAGGACGTGACGATCAGCAACCTGACGATGCGCAACGTCCAGATGCCGCTGTTCCTCCGGCTGGGCGCGCGGCTGCGCGGGCCGGCGGGGCTCCCGGTCGGGTTCCTGCGCCGGGTGAGCATCAGCGACGTCACGACGTACGACGCCGACCCGCGCTACCCGTCGTGCCTCGCCGGGATCCCCGGCCACCCGATCGAAGACGTCAAGCTGAGCAACATCCGCCACCACCTGGCGGGCGGCCTGACCCCGGGCGACGCCGTGCAGAACCCGCCGGAGCTGGAAACCGCCTACCCCGAGCCGTCGATGTTCGGCACCCTCCCGGCGTACGGCTTCTTCGTGCGCCACGCCCGCCGGATCAGCTGGGACAACGTGGACGTGCGGTTCGGCAGGCCGGACACCCGCCCGGCGTACGTCCTGCGGGACGTGGCCGACGCCGACGTCCACCACTGCCGCGCGGACCAGGTGGCGGGCACGCCGACGTTCGTGCTCGACGGCGTGGACGACTTCCGGGTGAGCGACGGCCGCCCGGTGCCGGAGGCCCGGGTGGACCACGCGGATCACCAGGAGCTGTAGGGAATTCCGGCCGGGCCCCGGCACCGCCGCGGGACCCGGCCGGTCAGCGTCCGCGCAGTTTCGGGCGCGCCAGGCCGACCGCGGAGACGACGAGCAGGCCCACCGCGGCCACCGCCGCGACCACCGGCAGGACGGGCATCCGGTGCTCCGTGCCGGTCAAGGTGAGGATGCTCGAGACGAGTACGAGCGCTCCCACCCCCAGGTTCAGCCAGCACAGCCAAGCCGTGGTCGGGATGAAGTGCCAACGCCGTTCGGTCATCGAAAACCTCCTCGAGCGGGTGCTTTTCCGGACTGCCCCGATCCGGAGTCGATCAAACCGGCGGAAATCCGCCATGACCCGCGCGGTGACCGAGCCGGCGCAAACCTGCCAGCCCGCGCGGCTCGTCGCCGGTTCACTGGGCGCCATGAACGCACCAGCGCCGCGGTGGCTCGCCGTCTTCGCCGTCACCGTCGGCATCTTCGCCATCGTCACCCTCGAAATCCTGCCGATCGGCTGCGGCCGGTTCCTCGTCGGCGTCGTCATCGGCGGCTTCTGGTCGATCGGCGTCGGCCTGGCGCCCCGGCTGGTCGGGACGGCGGCCGCCGGGCGGGCGACCTCGGTGATCTTCGCCGCCGTACCCCTCGGTTCGGTGCTGGGGGTGCCGCTCGGCACCCTCGCCGGGCAGCTCGCGGGCTGGCGGACGGCGTTCCTCCTGCTGGGCGTCCTGAGCCTCGCGACCGCCGCTGCGCTCCTGATCCTCATGCCACCCCTGCCGCCGTCGGCGGTCTTCAGTGGACTGCCGCGGCGGCGCGGTGTCCGAAGTGGACTGTTGGTGACGTTCCTCGTGGTCCTCGCCCACATCGGCACCTGCACCTACCTCACGCCGCTGCTGCGGGACGTCGTCCGGCCCGAGGCCGCCCCGTCAGGAAGGCCACGATCCGGCCGTTATGACCTGCGGGGGAGCGGCCGCCCCTGCTCGCCGCGGTGGTGATTCAGGGGGCCGGCCGTCCGGCGCCGGACCGGGCGTTCCGGTGAACGGAACGCCTGACTGTCGTCAGCCGTGGCCACGGTGCGACGGTCGGGACATGGCTCCCGTGATGGCGGCGATCGTCGGCCCCGGCAACATCGGCACCGATTTGCTGGCGAAGCTGCGACGCAGTGAAGTGATCGAAGTCGGTTACGTGGTCGGCGTGGTCGAGTCCGACGGCCTCGACCGCGCCCGTGCCCAGGGGATCGAGGCGTCCGCGGAAGGCGTCGACTGGCTGCTGCGCCAGGACCCCCTGCCGGACCTGGTGTTCGAGGCGACCTCGGCGAAGGCGCACGTCGCGAACGCGCCCCGCTACGAGGAAGCGGGCATCCAGGCGATCGACCTGACCCCGGCGCACCTGGGCCCGATGGTGTGCCCGCCGGTGAACCTCGGCGCGCACCTCGACGCCCCGAACGTCTCGATGATCACCTGCGGCGGCCAGGCCACCATCCCCATGGTGCACGCCGTTTCCCGGGTGACGACGGTGCCGTACGCGGAGATCGTCGCATCGGTCGCTTCCCGCGGAGCAGGCCCGGGGACGCGGGCGAACATCGACGAGTTCACGCGTACGACGTCGCAGGCGGTGGCCGAGATCGGCGGCGCCGGACGCGGCAAGGCGATCATCATCCTCAACCCGGTCGAGCCGCCGATGATCATGCGGGACACGGTGTTCTGCGCGATTCCCCTCGACGCCGACCGCGAGGCGATCACCGCGTCGATCCACGAGATGGCCGACCAGGTCCGCCAATACGTGCCGGGGTACTCGCTGCGGGCGGAGCCGCAGTTCGACGACGCGCGCGAGGAGTGGGACGGGAACGCGCGGGTCGGGATCTTCCTCGAAGTCCGCGGCAACGGCGACTACCTGCCCGAGTACGCCGGGAACCTGGACATCATGACCGCCGCGGCCGCCCGCGTCGGCGAACTGATGGCGCGCGCGAAGCAGGAGGTGCCGGCATGACCCGCCCAGAACTGAAGCACGACGTCCGGATCGTCGACACGACGCTGCGCGACGGCAGCCACGCGATGGCGCACCGCTTCACCGAACAGCAGGTGCGCGACACCGTGCGCGCGCTCGACCGAGCGGGTGTCGAGGTGATCGAGGTGACCCACGGCGACGGCCTCGGCGGCTCGTCGTTCACCTACGGCTTTTCCGCCGTCGACGAGCTGAAGCTGATCGCGGCGGCGCGGGAAGAGGCGAAGCGGGCGAAGATCGCGGTGCTGCTCGTGCCCGGCATCGGCACGGCGGAGGACCTCCAGCGTGCCTTCGACGCGGGCGCGGAGATGGTGCGGGTGGCGACGCACTGCACCGAAGCCGACGTCTCGCCGCAGCACTTCGGGCTGGCGCGGGAGCTCGGGATGGAAACGGCCGGGTTCCTCATGATGGCGCACCGGACGCCGCCGGAGGACCTGGCGAAGCAGGCCCGGATCATGGTGGACGCCGGCTGCCAGGCAGCGTACGTGACAGACTCGGCGGGCGCGCTGCTGATGCACGAGGCCCGCGCCCGCTTTGAAGCGCTGGTCGCCGAGGTCGGCGACACGGCGTGGGTGGGCTACCACGGGCACCAGAACCTCTCGCTCGGCGTCGCGAACTCCGTCCTGGCCTACGAAGCGGGGGTCCGGTACATCGACGGGTCGCTGTGCGCGCTCGGCGCGGGCGCCGGCAACTCGCCGACGGAGGTACTGGCGGCGGTGTTCGACCGCTTGGAGGTCGACACCGGCCTGGACGTCGGCGCGCTGCTCGACGCGGCCGAGGAGGTCGTCCGCCCGTACCTGCACCGGTGGCCGAAGATGGACCGCAACGCGATCGTCCAGGGCTGGGCCGGGGTGTATTCGAGCTTCCTGCTGCACGCCGAGCGCGCAGCGGAGCGCTACGGCGTCCCGGCGCAGGCGATTCTGCGCCGGTGCGGCGAACTCGCCCTGGTCGGCGGGCAGGAGGACATGATCATCGACGTCGCGGTGCAGCTGGCGGCGCAGGGGTAGGCAACCCCGGCACCGGCGGCCACGAAACCGGCCAGTTCGGCACCGGCGGCCACGACCGCGAAGCCGCCGCCGTTCACGCCGCCGGCATCGCCTGCGAAGGTCACGGCCGCCTGCCCGTTCCTCGACCCGGCGGAACTGCAGGAGCTGCTGGGGACCAGCGAAGACCTGATCGCGACCGAGCAGCCGCCCGACCCGGCTTTCGTGCCGCACACGGAATTCCAGTGCCGCTACGAGGGCAAGTACGTCCACCCCGGGCTGCTCGACCTGTGGATCATCACGGGCAAGCGCATCCACGGCCAGAACCGGCTGGCGGTCGCCTACGTGGTCAAGCACCGCAGCGAGGTCTACACCCGCTTGGCCGTGCTGCTGGGCGAGCGGCTCCAGGCCTGGTCCCGGCTAACGCGCGAACCGGTCCAGGGCGGCGAGCTTCCAGGCGCGTTTGACGTCGCTCCCGCCGTGCCCGGACCGGTCGTCGACGAGGAGTTCGGCGCCCGGCCACGCTGCGGCCAGCTCCCACGCGGTCGTCACGGGGCAGCTGAGGTCGAGCCGGCCGTGGATCAGCACGCCGGGGATGCCCGCCAGGCGTCCGGCGTCGCGGATCACCGCGCCTTCCTCGAGCCAGCCGGCGTGCGCGTAGTAGTGCGTGGTGAGCCGGACGAACGCCAGCAACGCGTCGTCCGGCGGTCCACTGTGGACTGCGGCAGGGGCGCTGCCCGGTTCGAGGGACAGGACCGTCTTTTCCCAGGCGTTCCAGGCGAGGGCGGCGCGGTCCCGCCGGTCCGGATCGTCCATCAGCCGCGCGTAGGCGCCGATGACGTCGTCGTCCCCGGCGCCGTCGCGGAAGCGCTGCCACGCCTCGGGGAAGAAGCGGGCGGCGCCGCGGTACAGCCAGTCGAGCTCGGAGCGGCGGGTCGTGCTGATCGCGCTGACCACGATCTCGGACACCCGGTGCGGGAAGCGTTCGGCGTACACCAGCGCGAGCGTCGTGCCCCACGAGCCGCCCGTCACGAGCCAGCGCTCGATGCCGAGGTGCTCCCGCAGCCGTTCGAGGTCGGCGACGAGGTGGCTCGTGGTGTTGTGCCGCAACGACGTCGCGGGGTCGGCGGCGTGCGGACGGCTCCGGCCGCAGCCGCGCTGGTCCAGCAGCACGACGCGGTACCGGGCCGGGTCGAACATCCGCCGCATGCCCGGCGGGCAGCCCTGGCCGGGGCCGCCGTGCAGCACCACCGCCGGCTTGCCGTCCGGGTTCCCGCAGGTCTCCCAGTACACGTGGTGTCCGTCGCCGACGTCGAGCAGCCCGTGGTCGTAGGGCTCGATCGGCGGGTGCAGTTCGATCACCACCCCATCCTGCCCGGGCGCGCCGGGAACCCGGCGCGCCCACCCCGTCAGGCCGGTTCGCCGAACCACCGCCGCAGCGCCGCTTCGAGGCCGGCCGTCGAACCGTCGTCGCGGGCCCAGGCGATGTGCCCGGCCGGCCGGATCAGCACGCCCGTCGCCGCCGGCTCGCTTTCGCACTTCGCGGTCAGCACGCCGACCCGCTCGGCCCAGCCGCCCGCCGCCTCGCGCAGGCCGGTGTCGTCGGCGAGGTCGAGCAGGAATGCTTTGCCGTTCTGGAGGTGTTCGCCGAGCCGGGTGCCGTCGGCGAACGCGAAGTCGGGCGCGGCGCGGCCGGTGAGGTCGTGCTCGCCTTCGATCGGGTAGCGGTGCAGCACGCCGGAGAGCTTCTTGGCCAGGTACGTCGCGCCGTCGCCGGTGAGGAGCAGGTCGGTGACGACCTGGCGCAGCGCCTTCGTCCGGACATCGCTGCGCATCAACGCGACCTGCGCCCGGGTCCATTCCAGGACCCACTCGCCGATCGGGTGCCGCTCGGTCGTGTAGGTGTCGAGCAGGCCTTCGGGGGCCCAGCCGTGGATGGTCGCGGCCAGCTTCCAGCCGAGGTTGACGGCGTCGCCGATGCCGAGGTTGAGGCCCTGCCCGCCGAAGGGGGAGTGGACGTGCGCCGCGTCCCCGGCCAGCAGCACACGGCCCATCCGGTAGGTGGTCGCCTGGCGCGCGTTGTCGGTGAAACGCGTCGCGCTGTGGACGTTCGTCACCCGGATGTCCGCTCCGGACACCCGGCGGAAGCTGTCTTCGAGTTCCTGGGCGGTGATCGGAGCGTCGCGGTCCGCGGGCGGCCCGTCGAACTCCACGGTGAGCATCCGGCCCGGCATCGGCCCGTGGACGTAAAGCCCGCCGGTGCCGTGCTGCCAGCCGGCGGGCAGCACGTCGGCGCCGGTCAGTTCGGCGAGCGCCTGCCGCCCGGTGATGGCGGGATCGGTCCCGGGGAACTCGAACCCGGCCTGCTTGCGGACGAAGCTGCGGCCGCCGTCGGCCCCGACGAGCCAGCCGGCGCGGACGGGTTCGCCGTCGGAGAGGTGCACCGTCACCCCGCTGTCGTCGGGGTCGAACCCGGTGAGCTCGACGCCGCGCCGGAACTCGACCCCCAGTTCGGCGGCTCGGCCGGCGAGGATGGCCTCGACGGCCTGCTGCTGGATCACGACCACCCGGGCGGCGGGCCCGACGTCGCGGAAGGCGGGGTCGCCGAAGTCCACGCCGGCCGAGGCGACCATGATCCCGGCGAAGTGCCCCACCGGGATGTCCTTCGGGCCGCCCCCGCCACGCGACGCCAGGAACTTCTGGATCTGCTCGAAGTTCTGCTGCACGATTTCGTCCACCGCGGGCAGCAGGCCCCGGCGGTAGAAGGCTTCGGCCGTGGTCAGGTTGACCGCCCCGGCCTTGAGCGTCTGGTCCGGCTCGGCAGCCGTTCGACGACGAGCACGTCCACGCCCGCCAGTCGCAGTTCACAAGCCAGCATCAAGCCGACCGGTCCGCCCCCGGAGATCACCACATCCCTGTTCATGGCTCCGATGATGCCGCGAAACTTTTACCGAGTCAAACTTTTGGCTCGGTCTATACTCCCTGCTCATGGCGGACCCCGGACTGCGCGAGCGGAAAAAGCAGGCCACGCGCCTGCTGATCTCGAACGTGGCCACAGGCCTCTTCGTCCAACGCGGCTTCGAGGAGGTGACGGTGGCGGAGATCGCCGAGGCGGCGGGCGTCTCGAAGATGACCGTGTTCAACTACTTCCCCCGCAAGGAAGACCTCTTCCTGGACCGCCACGCGGAACGGCTGGCCGAGCTGACGTCGGTGGTGCGCTCCCGGCCTGCCGACGTGTCGCCGTGTGCGGCCTTGCGCCGCCACCAGCACGAGCTGCTGTCCTCGGGGCACCCGCTGTCCGGCGCGATCGCCGGGGGCCCGGGCTTCTGGTGGGTGCTGACCTCGAGCCCGGCGCTGATGGCGCGCTGGTACGAGCAGGAGCGCGAGATCGCGGACGCCTTCGCCGCGGTGCTGACTGAGGAGACGGGCGACGCGTTCCGGTCCCGCGTGGTGGCGGGCCTGTTGACCACGGCGATCACGACGGTCTTCGCCCACGCGATGGGCCGGATCGTGGCCGGCGAAGACGCGGAGCTGGTCCGGCGCGAGCAGGCGGCCATCGTCGACCAGGCCTTCGACTTGGTGGAACACGGGGTGCGTCAGTTTCCCGCCGACAGGACGGACTGATCGGGGGAGCGTCATCAGACTGGCTAATGCTACTTAAGAAACTTTAGCTGGAGTAATGGTGCGCGGCGGTCCTACCGTGAGCTGGTGCTGCCACTCCTGCTGGCCGGGTTCGGTACCGGCCTGTCCCTGATCATCGCGATCGGCTCCCAGAACGCGTTCCTGCTGCAGCAGGGCCTGCGCGGCGGTGCGGTGGCCCCGCTCGTCGTCATCTGTGCCGTGTCGGACCTCGTGCTGATCGGGCTCGGCGTCAGCGGGATCGGCGCCGTGCTGGAGCAGTGGCCGACCGCGATCGGCGTGATCGCCGTCGGCGGCGGGCTGTTCCTGCTCGGCTACGGCGCACTGGCGGCGCGGCGGGCGTTCCGCCCATCGGTCATGACCGTCGGCGACGAACGCACGCCGCTGCGCAAGGCGGTGCTCGCCTGCGTCGCCTTCACATGGCTCAACCCGCACGTGTACCTCGACACCGTCCTGCTGCTCGGCTCGGTCGCGGTAGCCCACGGCGACGGGCGCTGGCTGTTCGGCCTCGGGGCCGGGATCGGCAGCGCCGTCTGGTTCAGCGCACTGGGCTTCGGGGCGCGCCGGCTGGCCGGGGTGTTCGCGAAGCCGATGGCGTGGCGCGTGCTGGACATCGTGATCGCCGTGACGATGACCGGGCTCGGTGCGACCATGCTGGTGAGCCACCTGTGACTCGCCGGCTTGCCGTATGAGGCCGTCCTTGCTGACGACGCCTTTGCCGTCCCTGCCGATGGCGCGGCGGCACGCGACCAGCTGCTCAGCGGGCTGGGGCTGGGGCTGGCCGCCACCCCGACCTCGTGCGGCCGCCCGCCGACCGCCCGCATCGGCACGTCGAACGCCGGCGGCCCGGTCGAGGGAAACCACCAAGGCGTGGTTCCTCAGCTCGACCAGGTAGTGCCGTCCGCACGGGCGCCGCGCAAGCCCGGGAGGGGGAAGCCGGCCAACGCCGACGTCACTATCGTCCTGTGTGGACTCCACGACGTCGACAGCAGCAGCCGCCGCGTCATCCCGGCCCAGCCGGCCGAGGTGGCGCTGACGACCCAGACGTCCGGCTCCGGCGCCGCGAAACGCCGGGCCTGGCGCAGCCACGACGCGGCCGTCTCCGGCCACGTCACCGTCGCCAGCACCAAGCCGCCCCACGCCGCGGCGATCCGCTCGCCACCCGCTCGTGACGCCGGGTCCGCCGCCGTGCCGAGCACGATGTGCCGGGCCTGCCCGAGGAGCCGGGTCAACGCCTCCACCTCGGCGGAAGTCATGCCGCGTCGTGGAACACGAGGCCGAGGGTGTGGCGGCGGCCCGAGCGGACCACCGAAACGCCGTGGCGCACCGGGGCCGCCGACCACCCGCGGGCCGAGCGGACCGGCCGGTCGCGGGTGGTGAACACCAGGCCGTGGCCCTGCGGGATGAGCGTCGCGGTGCCGCGGGACTGGGCGCGTGGCCGCTGCTCCACCAGGAGGAACTCGCCGCCGGTGTGGTCGGTCCCCGGGGCGTTGAGGTTGATGACGACCTGCAGCGGGAACACCTTGTCGCCGTAGAGGTCCCGGTGCAGCGCGTTCCAGCCGCCGGGCTCGTAGCGCAGCAGGATCGGCGTGGGCCGCCGCTGGCCCGCGGCGTGGCAGACCGCCAGCCACTCGTCCAACGTGGACGGCCAGTCCGCCTCGCGGCCCAGCCGGGCGGACCAGTCCCGCGCGATCGGCAGCAGCCTCGGGTAGAGCGCCTGCCGCAGCCGCTGCACCGGTTCCGGGAACGGCGAAGCGAAGTAGTGGTAGTCGCCGTTGTCCCCGAAGCGGTGCCGTCGCAGGTTCACCGTCGCCCGGAAGTGCGACGGCTCGTCCCACAGCGCGACCAGCCGCGCGCACTCCGCCGGGGTGAGCAGCTGCGGCAGGAGCGCGCAGCCGTAGTCGTCGACCTCGGCGGCCACCGCGTCCCAGCCGGCCCCGGCGACGCGCTCTTCGAACGTGGTCATGCCGCTTCCATCGTCAACAGGACGCGCTTGGCTTCTTCGCCGCCGGCGTACTGGCCGTACGACCCGTCGGAGCGGACGACCCGGTGGCACGGCACCACCACCGGCAGCGGGTTGAGCGCGCACGCGGTGCCGACCGCGCGGACCGCCTTCGGGCTGCCTGCGGCCGCCGCGACCTGCGCGTAGCTTTCGGTGTGGCCGTAGGCGATCGCGGGCAGGTGGTCCAGCACCGCCCGGCGGAACCCCCGGGCCAGCCGGAAGTCCAGCGGAACGTCGAAGGTGTGCCGCTCGCCGCCGAAGTACTCGTCGAGCTGACGGAGCACCGGCTCGAGGCGGGACCGGGCGCGCAGGATCCGCGGGCTGATCGCCGCGGCCAGCTCGGCCAGGACCGCGTCGTGATCCTGACGGTCGAAAGCCACCTTCACCAGGCCCTGCTCGGTCGCCGCCAGCAGCAGCGACCCGACCGGGGTGTCGGCGGTGCAGTAGGCGACGTCCAGCAGTCCCCGGCGGGCAGCGTCCTCGACGAGCCGCTCGTGCAGGGGGTGCGGGTCGGGCAGGCGCAGCTCCAGCGCCGACGAGAAGAACGAGGAGTCCGTCATGAGTGAGCTCCTTCCAAGGGGTAGCAGGCGCGCAGTGCCTTGACGCCGTCGGCGGCCGCCCGGCGCGCGGCGTCGGCGGTGCCCCCGGTGATCTCGGCGATTTCGCGGTACGGCAGTCCGGCCACGTAGTGGTAGGCGACGGCGAGGCGTTGCTTGTCCGGCAATCTCGCCAGCGCGTCCCAGAGGTCGCCGTTCCAGGCTTCCGTGCGGCCGGGCCGGTCCGGGACTTCGCCGACCGGGACCGGGCGGCGAGCCTGGGCGCGCGTGACATCGATGGCTTTGCGGTGCGCGATCGTGACGAGCCACGCCTGGACGTTCGCGTCCGATGGTAGCTCCGGGTACGCCTTCAACGCCGCCAGGAAGGTCTCCGACCAGGCGTCTTCGGCGTCGGCGGGGCCGAGCACGGCCCGGCAGACCCGCAGGACCATCGGCCCGTGCTCGGCCACGATCTGCTCGAACGGTTTCACGATCACATCTGGTAGACGTCCGGGGTCGCCGAAACGTGAGATCACGTCCGCGCGGTACCGGTCACCACGGTCGCGCCCCGCTCGTCGTCCTCGTGCACGCGGGGCCGCAACCCTGCCGCCGCAAGGATTTCGGCGAGCACCGGCCCCTGCCGTTCGCTCGATTCGATCAGCAGGGTCCCGCCCGGGGCGAGCCAGCGCGGCGCGCTCGCGGCGACACGGCGGGCGAGGTCGAGACCGTCCGCGCCGCCGTCGAGCGCCACCAGCGGTTCGTGCAGCCGGGCCTCCGGCGGCATCGTCGCGACGGCGTCCGAAGGGACGTAGGGCACGTTGGCCAGCAGGACGTCGACCCGGCCACGCAGGGACGCCGGCAGCGCGCCGTAGAGATCGCCCTGGTGGACGTGGGCGTCCGGGAGGTTCAGCCGGGCGCACTCGACGGCGGCCGGTTCGACGTCGGCGGCGTGCAGTTCACGCGGGACGAGCGCCGCGGCGAACGCGGCACCCAGCGCCCCGGAGCCGCAGCACAGGTCGAGCACCACCGGATCCGGCGGGGCGAGCGCAACGGCCACGTCGACCAGGAATCCGGTGCGGTGCCGCGGCACGAACACCCCGGGCCGCACGGTGATCCGCAGGCCGTGGAACTCCGCCCAGCCGAGCAGGTGCTCCAGCGGCAGCCCGGCGACCCGGCGCTCGACCAGCACGTCGAGGTCCGCGGGCGTCGTGGCGGCCGCGACGAGGAGCTCGGCCTCGTCCTCGGCGAACACGCAACCCGCGGCACGCAGCCTGGAAACGACAGTGAAAGTGTCCACCAGCGCGGCAGCCTACAAGACCTGCACCGCATCGCCGACGTTCAGCCCGTCGAAGAACGCCGCCGAATCGCCGTCGGTCAGGTGGACGCAGCCGTGCGACGGCGCGTCGAGCGGTCCCGCGTGGAAGGCGATGCCGCCGGCGGCGAAGAACACCGAGTTCGGCATGTCGGTGCCGTACACGCTGCTGCGGTGCTCGCGGTCCTTCCACACGACGTGGAACGACCCCGCGGGCGTCGCCTGGTCGGGCGGCCCGAACCCGGCCGGGACCGGCCCGCGCACCACCCGGCCGTCGCGCAGCAGCCAGGCCAGCCGCTGCGTCAGGCTCACACAGGCCCCGGTCGCGACGGCGCACGGCGGCGCGGGCGGCGGCGGGGTCGTGGTGGACGTAGGTGTCGCCGAGGCGGTGGTCCGGCTCAGCGGTGCCGGCTCCGCGATCGGGCTCGGCGTCGTGGTGCGCGGCACCGAGCAAGCCGCCGTGACCAGCATCAGCCCCAGCAGGGTCGCCACCCCGGTCCTGCGCATCCGTCGTCCCCTCGCCGAAGTGTCGTGCCGGAGATCAGTACGGGTGAACGGTCCCGGAGGTTGAGCCGGCTACGGCGGGGGTTACCCGGGGCGGGCGGCGTCGAACCTCGACGGGATGGGGCAGGATGTCCGGATGATCCACCGTCGTGCGTTCGGAGCAGTGCTCGCTGCCTTCACCGGGCTCGTCGTGCTCGCCGGGCCCGCCTCCGCCCACACCGAGCTCGAGGCCAGCTCACCCGCGGAGGGCGCTTCGCTCGCGACGGCGCCGACGCAGGTCGAGCTCACCTTCGGCGAACCCGTCACGCTGCCGCCGGACCCGGTCAAGGTCACCGGCCGCGACGGCACCGCCTGGAAGATCGGTGCCCCGGCGGTGGCCGGCGGCGTCGTGACCGTCCCGGTGACGTCGTCCGGTCCCGCCCAGGCCTACACGCTGACCTGGCAGGTGGTCGCGAAGGACGGGGACAACGTCACCGGCACCGTGCACTTCACGCTCACCGCTCCCGGTCCGGCGGCGGCCCCCACCCTCGATTCCGTCGGTATCCCGACCTGGATCTGGGTGCTGGTCTCGATCGCCGGCCTGCTCGCGGTGATCGTCGTCGGCCTGCGGCGGCTCCGGGGCCTGCCGAAGGACTAGTTGTGCTGACCATGGGGGTTGGGGACGCGGCTGGCGGGTGGTTTGCCGTTGAGTGCGGTTTCCGTCCGCCTCCCCGTACAGAACAATCAGTCCTCCGCCAAGGTCGATCGCCGAGACCTTCGGTCCACTTTGGACAAGTGGCCCGGCCTGCCGATCGCCGGCGACGTCCGGGGGCGCCACCAGGCGTGCGGTGCGGGGGTGTGGCCTCCGGCCCCCGCGATCCACGATACCGGGGCACACCGACAGTTCCGGCCCTGCGGGCGGCGGCGCTGGCCCGATCGGGCGGGGAACCCGCGGTTCCCGCCCGGCGGCGGGGTTCCTGAGTACCGTGGATCGCGGGGGGACCGGGAGCGGCCGGTGACCGGCCCGTCCGCGTCCGCGCCGATCGGCCGCGCACCCGGGAGGAGACCCGATGACCGCCACCACGGATACCCCGCGCCTGCCGTTCGAGCGGCCGAACGTCCTGGAGATCGCTCCGCTCTTCGCGGTGCTGCGCCGCCGGGGCCCGGTCGTGCCGGTGACCACGCCGACCGGGGACCCGGCCTGGCTGGTCACCGGGTTCGAGCAGGTCCGGGCGGTGTTCACCGATCCGCGGTTCGGCCGCTCGCACCCGGCGCCGGAGGAGGCGTCGACGCTGTCGGACGCGGCGATCCTCAGCCGTCCGCAGGGCGACCACGAGACCGAGCACGCCGGGCACGCGCGGATGCGGCGGCTGCTCGTGCCCGCGTTCTCCGCCAACCGGATCCGCCGGCTCGCCGGCCACATCCAGGAGCTCGCCGACGGCTGCTTCGACGCGATGGAGCGGGCCCGGGCCGCGGGCGGGCCGGTCGACCTGCACGAACACCTGTCGTTCCCGCTGCCGGTGCTGGTGATCTGCGAGCTGCTCGGTGTCCCGTACGCAGACCGTGACACGTTCCGGGTGTTGTCGGACCGGATGGGCCGGACGGACATCGGAGGCGGCGCGGAGGCGGCGCTCGACGAGTTCGCCGCCTCCATGAGCCGGCTCGCGGCGGCCAAGCGGCGCGAGCCCGGCCAGGACGTCGTCTCGGACCTGGTCCGCGCGCAGGCCGACGATCCGGAGTTCGGCGACGACGACCTCGCCCGGCTCGCCGCCGGCCTGCTGTTCGCCGGCCACGAGACGACGTCCAACCGGATCGACCTCGGCGTGCTGTACCTGCTCACCGACCTCGCCCGCCGGGACGCGCTGGCCGCCGACCCCGAAGGCAAGGTGCACGGCGTGGTCGAGGAGGTCCTGCGGCTGGCCGCTCCCAGCGGTCTCGGCGTCCTGCGGTACGCCCACGACGACGTCGAGCTCGGCGGCGTGACGATCGCCCGTGGTGACGCGGTCGTGCTCGCGCTCGCGGCCGCGAACCGGGACGCGTCCGTGTTCCCCGCCGCGGAGGCGTTCGACCCGGACCGCAAGCCGAACTCGCACGTCGCCTTCGCGTACGGCGGCTGGTTCTGCATCGGCGCCAGCCTGGCGCGCACCGAGCTGCGCGTGGTGTTCGGGTCGTTGTTCCGGCGGTTCCCGGGGTTGCGCCTGGCCGTCGGCGTGGATGAACTCGAGGTCCGGACCAACCGTGTCACCGGGGGAGTGGACCGCGTGCCGGTCCTCTGGTAGACCATCGGCGGCCGCGAGTGGAGGAAAAAGACGTGACGCTGTGGGACAAGCTCGGAATGGACGACAAGCTCATCAAGGTGCTGCAGGAGATCCCGACGGGTCCCGACGCCGAGGAGTTCGGCCGGGCCTACGTCACGATCCACCAGCTGGCCGTCGAGCTGGACCAGCGGTTCCCCGAGGTGCGCGCCCAGCTCGACGTGCCGCTGGGCGGCGGCGCGACCCGGCACGCGGGGCTGGTCGAGCTGCTCGGCAAGGAGCTGGTGGAGAAGATCAAGCGCTACGGCGACGTCTACCCGATCGAAGCCGCGCAGCTGTCGTCGGTGCGGTTCCGTGAGCTGCGGCTGCGCGGTCCCGGCGGCCGGGACCTGGTCGGCGCGTCGAAGAAGGACCTGCCGTTGATCCGCCTCCGGCCGAAGGACTGAGGGTGCTCGCCCCGCCGGTCCGGGTCATGGTGGCCGAGCGCGACCCGGCGGTGCGAGCCCGCCTGAGCACGATCCTCGACGAGGCCGACGGCATCGAGCTGGTCGGCGCGGCCCCCGACGCGACGGCGGCCCGGGTCACGCTGCGCCGCCGCCTGCCGGATGTGCTGCTGCTGGACCTGCGCCTGAACTGGCCGGACGCGCTGACCCGCCGCCCGGCGGTGGTGGCGCTGGCGACGTTCGACTCGGACGCGGCCATCCTCCGGGCGCTGCGCGACGGCGCGGCGGGGTTCGTGCTGCGGTCGGCCCGGCGGCGTGACGTGACCAAGGTGGTCCGGCTGGCGGCCGACGGCCACGTGGTGCTGTCCCCGGACGCCTCCCGCCGCTGGGTATCGGCGGCGACCCGGCTGTCGGGCCCCCGCGACGAGCGGCTGGCGCGGATCGACCGGTTGACGGCCCGGGAGACCGAGGTGCTCACGGCCGTGGGCGCGGCGCAGACGAACGCGGAGATCGGCGAGCGGCTCGGGTTGCCGGAGCCGGTGGTGCGCGACTGCGTGGCGAGAGTGGTCCGGAAACTCGGCTGCGCGCACCGGACGGAGGCGGGGTTGCTGGCCTACGAGCGAGGGCTGTGCCGACCGGGAGACGGCGGGCGCTGAAGTGGCCGGTGCTGGTGCAGGGCTCGGCCGGGCTGGTTGCGCAGCCTCGGGGGCGCCCTTCGGTCGGAAGCGCCCACTCGCTGCGCAGTGCCCGGCGCAGCCGTTCCGCCGGAGACCGGCGGAACGGCTGTCGTGAGCCGTGCGGTCAGAAGCCCGTCAGGCCGTTCGGCACCCCGAGACCCGTCGGGGCGTCATAACCCGGGGCCGCCACGCACAGGTAGTCGCCGCCGCACTTCTTGCCTGCTCCGGCTCGGTCGTTGTTGCCCGTCGTCACGTCGGTGAACGAGCTCGCCTTGGCGTACAGGCCGGCCGGTTGGGTGGCTCCCGCCTGCCCGGAGCGGGCGATCAGGCCCGCGACGAACGGCGCCGAGGCGCTCGTGCCCGACACCGGGAGCCAGCCGCCCGCGTCCGCGTAGTGGACAGCGAGGTCTTCGGCCGCCGCCGAGATGTCCGCGACCGTGCGCTTGCCGCAGTGGGTGTCCTGCTGCCACTTCGGTTTCGCGATGTACGCCGAGCAACCGCTGCCGCTGCCCTGCCACACCGACTCCGCCCAGCCCCGCGGGGAGTCCGGGTCACGCGCCAGCGACGTCCCGCCGACCGCGATCGTCGAGGCCAGCACCGCCGGATAGCTCGCCGCCGTGAAGCCGGCGTCGCCGGACGACGCCACCGTCGTCACCCCCGGGTGCTGGTAGTGGCTCCCGAACGCCAGCGGTGCCCCGCCTTCCCGGGCGCCGTAGCTGTTCGAGACCACCTTCGCGCCCAGCCGGACCGCGGTGTCCTCCGTTTCGGCGAGGTCGGCGAACCCGGGCGAGTTGCCCTCCACGACGAGGATCCGGCACGACGGGCACGCCGCCGACACCATCGAAACGTCCAATGTGGATTCCAGGGCCCAGCCGAAGCTGGCCGATGGCAAGGGCGCCGTCGCACCCTGCTGGTTCACCTTCCGGAAGCAGCCGTTCTCCGTGGTGCACGGCGGCAGGCCGTACTGCGCCCGGTAGCCGGCGAGGTCGGCCTCCAGGTTCGGGGCGTCGTAGGCGATCGAGATGCCGACGACGGTGTCCGGGCCCGCCTCGGCAGGCAGCCGGTAGGCCGACGCCAGGTCGTCGGCACCCCAGCCGACCGGACCGTCGGCCAGGGTGCGCGGTGCGCCCGGCGAGTAGGTGGTCAGACAGCGCAGCAGTCCCGGCCCCGCATCGGGGCACGCCGCGCGGGCCACCGGTGCGGCGGACACGGCGGGGGCGAACGCGCCTGCCGCGGCCACCGCCGCGCCCGCGGCGAGCAGCGCGCGGATCATCCTTCTGTTCCCCATGGACAGTCCTTTCAGGACAGGTAGACGTGGTAGGCGGCGGTGATCGTCTCGGTGATCGTCGCCCCGGCGGCGTCGGACGCCGTGACGCGCAGCGAGACGTCCGTGCCGCGGAACGCCTCCGTGGTCGCGGTGAAGTCCGCGTGGAAGACACCGTCACCGCGCGGGCTCACCGTCGCGTCCTGCCAGGTCGTGCCGTCGGTCGAGAACTGGACCGTCGCGGCCGCCACCGGGGAAGCGGCGCTCTGCTGCAGGTGCCCGACCGCGAGGTCCAGGCTCTGCGGACCGGATAGGGTGGACCCGTCCGGCCGGAGCCCGCCGACGGTGTACCCCACCGTGAGCAGGGGTTCGACCGCACACGCCCGGTCGGGACCGTCGTCCCCGCGCGCGCAGTACAGCGCCGGCGGGAGTGTCGCGCCTTCGACGTGCCGGGATTTCCACGTCCACTCCGTGTGGCTCGCGGTGCTCTGGTGGTACATCGGCCCGGTGCGGCCCGCGTCGACCGTCAGCCCGAGCGTCGAGGGCCCGGAGCCGACTTCCTGCTCGAGGTCGACGGTGGTGGAACCGTTCCACGGGGTGCCCTCGGCCACGATCGTGCCGTCCTGGGTGAGCCGGTAGTGCCCGGTGATGGTGTCGCGCTGCTCGCCGTAGTAGCCGAAGCCGGTGTGGCCGGGCTGGTTGTCGCTGAACGGCGTGAGCGCGAACCGCAGCAGGTCACCGGCCCGGGTCGCGCCCGGCCGGGTGTAGCTGCTGCCGTCGGACAGCGGCAGCAACGCCACCGCTCCCACCGGGTGCAGCGGGAAGCGGTTCCAGTCCTCGGTGACCGACGAGCCGCCCTGGTAGCGGTGCATCGCCTCGTACTGGCCGCCGGCCCAGCCGGGGAACGAGCCCGGGCCGGGGAGCACGTACTTCGAGATCCCGCCGAACCAGTTCAGGTCGGGTGCGGCCGAGACGTACTCGGTCTGCTTCCGGGGCAGCTCGATCAGGTGCGACGAGCGGCCGCCGACGTCCTCGAAGGCGAACATGCCGCTGCGCTGCCGCCGCCCGACCGTGGCGTATTCGCTGAAGTAGGTGGCGTCCACGGTGGCGACGTCTTTCGCTGTGATCACGTATCGCTGCTGCGGAATCGTGCCGATGGCCGCCTTCTGCAGGGTGTATTCGTACGGCGTGCCCAGCCCCGGCGGGGACACGAGCCTGCTGTACGGATAGGTCTGCAACGCCCCGGTGCGCACCGGAACGGCCGTCGGCGACACCGAAATCGGCACCCCCGGCCCGGCGTCGAAGTCGACCACCAGCGCCGGCCCCGTCTTCGCGGCCCGGCGGAACAGGAACCCCGTGTCGTCGAGCAACGCCGGTCGCGGGGTCACCCAGGTCAGCTTGCTGTTCGCGCGTTTCGCGTCGACGCGGACCGTCGTGTCCGCCTTCACCGCGAACTCGGGCTGCGCGCTGAACCGCATCTCGGTCGGGTTGCCGTCGGCGTCGGCCGTCCAGAAGACCCCGTAGGCGCTGTAGTTCCCGTCCGGCACGCTGAACTTGGCCGTGCCGCCGGAAAAGTAGTTGAAGGTCTCGTCCGAAGCGAGGATGTTCCCGTCGTCGGTGTTGTAGAGGAACGCCATGCCGGTGTCGGCCGGCTTCCCGCCGATGTCGGTGGCGTCGACCGACACCGTCCGCATCACCGACCGTGGCTGGACGGCCGCGCGTTTCGGCGCCCCGGCGAGCGTGAAGCTCGCGCCGCCGGCGAACAGCCCTTCCCCGCCGAAGTGGCCGCGGGCACTGTCTTCTTTGAACTGCTTCGCCAGTGCGGCGCCGAAGGTCTTGGTGTCGACGGGCGCCTTCGCGCCGGCCAGCAGCGCCTTGACGTCGAACAGGCTCAGGTCGAGCCCGCGGCCGAGGTAGGGAAGCGCGGTACCGGGGACTTCGTAGTCGCGGCCGCCGAGCCGCAGGTGCGCCAAGGCTCGCGCCATGCCCTTTTCGGCGGCCGGCTGGACCTCGAAGGTGTCACGGCCGCCCGGAGCGGTCCGGACGGTGACGCGGTCACCGGTGATGAGCGTGGCGGTCGAGGACGGGACCGCGGCGACCGCGGCCGGTGGGGCGAGCCCGGCCAGCCCCGCCGGACCGGCGAGCAGGACCCCGAGGACGGACAAAGTTCTTCGCACTGGCGCCTCCGTGTGGTTGTTGATCACCACTACCGACGGGCCGGTCGCCCGGATCGTTGAGACCGGTTCCCGATCTCCCGTGAATTGGGCTGATCGGACCAACGACGGAGGGCTACTTCTTCCTCGCCTCGGCGAGGGCTTCCAGGAACTCCGCCACCTTCGCGCGTTTCGGGTATTCGTAGCGGAACACGTTGCCGGGCAGTTTGTCGGCGCCGAGCGGCACGTTCGCGACGATCTCGGTGGGCGCCCCCGGGGCCTCGAACACGATCTCGCCGTGCTTCCGCCAGGTGGCCGCCGTGTGCCGGACGTCGGTGAGCTTCGCGGCCGGGAACCGGTGCTTGGCGTCGTCGGGGACGATTCCCAAGCTCTTCGTCGCGATGCTGAGCGTCACGGTCCGGCCGTCGAAGCGGATCGATCGGCGCCTGGCCCTGATGTGGTGGGCGACCACGGTGCCTCCCGGGTTCAGAGCGTCCGGCAGGTGACGGCCGGACGAGCGTCGGCACTTCCGTTCTGCGTCAGGGCGATCAGGCCGAACGTCGTCGTCGCGTCCGCGTCGAGCTTCGCGTTCCAGGCGGCGTTTTCGACCGTCACCGTGGAACCATCGACGCTGAAGGTGCCGTTCCACAAGCCGCTGATGCGGTGACCGGCGGGCAACGTCCAGCGGACGCTCCAGCCGGACAGGCCCGCGGCCCGGTCGTTGCGCACCGTCACCTGCACCTGGTAGCCGCCGGGCCAGGAGTTCGTCACTTCGTAACGGGCGGCGCAGCCCAGATCGGCGTGCGTCGTGGGCGGCGGGGACGGCGAACCCGGGGGAGCGGACGAAACCGGGGCCGCGACGGTGGCCGGGTGGTCCGGGACGAGCACCGTGCCGATCACCACGCCGAGCGCCAGCAGCACCGCGCCGGCGGCGGCCGCGAGGACGAGCCGGCGCCGGGGACGGCGGACGCGCAGCAACCGGGTCCCGGCGCGGGGCCGGGGGCGGGGCGGCGGCAGCGGACGGCCGCCGGTGACCGCTTCGAACAGCTCCTGGACCTCCGCCATCGCCGGGCGCGCTTCGGGGTCCCGCTGCAGCATGCGGGTGAGCACTTCGGCGAGCGGCCCGCGGTGGCGCGGCGGGACGATCTCTTCCTTCGCGACGCGCAAGAGCAGGGCGATCGCGTTGTCGTCCTGGCCGAACGGGGGAGTGCCCTCCAGCGCGCGGTAGAGCGTCGCGCCGAGGGAAAAGACATCGGCCGGGTAGCCGGCTTCCCGGCCGCCGGCGACTTCCGGCGCCAGGTAGGCCGGTGTCCCCGCGATGAATCCGCCGCCGGTCACCGCGCCTTCGCCGGTGGCCCGGGAGATGCCGAAGTCGGCGATCTTGGCGACGCCGGACTCCCCGAGCAGGACGTTGCCGGGGGTGACGTCGCGGTGCACGACGCCTTCGGCGTGCGCGGCGGCGAGCGCCGACGCGACCTGGGCGCCGATGCGCGCCACGTCCCCGGCGGGCAGGGTCTCCCGGTCGAGGAGCACCTCCGCCAGGCTGCGCGACGGCAGGTACTCCATCACCAGGTAGGGCTCGCCCGCCTCCTCGACGACGTCGTGCACCGTGATCGCGTGCGGGTGCCGCAGCCGCGCGGTCAGCCGCGCTTCGCGCAGGGCGCGCAGGGCCGCCTGGTCACTCGCGGCCTGCCCGATGGCCGCGTCGTAGTCCAGCTGCTTGACCGCGACGACTCGGTCGAGCCGCTCGTCGCGGGCGCGCCAGACGACGCCCATCGCTCCCTGGCCGATCCGCTCGGCCAGCCGGTAGCGCCCGGCGATCAGCTGTCCTGCGTCGGTCACGGCGACCTCCCCGGCCTTCCCCGGAACACACGGATGGGGGCGGCGATCGGTTCGAGCTTAACGACCTGTCCGCCGGCGTGCCGACGGACAGGTCGAGCGCTCACGCACCCGGCCGGTGGAGCTGGTCCCACGTCGGCACGTACGGCGTGAAGCGCAGCTTCATCCCGGCCTCGCCCGGCAGCTTGTCCGCCTTGCGGGCGTTGCAGCTGCGCGCCGTGCCCCCGCACGCGGCGACGGTGTTGAGCCAGCCGGTCCGGGCGCCGCCGCGGCTCAGCGGCGTCACGTGGTCGATCGTGGTCGCGCGCTGCCCGCAGTAGGCGCAGCGGTACCCGTCACGGACCAGCACGCCGCGCCGGGACCAGCGCGGCGGCTCCGTATATCGCCACTTCATGACGACGTACCGCAGCAACCGCACGATCTTCGGGCGCGGGAACAGCCCGTACGCGAGACCGTCCTCGGCTTCGTGGATCTCGGCGACGTGCCGCACCAGCATGCGGATCGCGTGCGGGACGGAAACGGTCTGCAGCGGCTCGTAGCCCGCGTTGAGGACGAGTACCTTCACAGGACACCTCTTTTCGATGGGGGAAACCGCCCGGCGGGCGGCCTTTTGCCTGGTCCGGATCATCGTCGCCGAGCGGTGTGACCTGCGTCAATCGCGTTTCGCCACAGCGGATGCGCTGCCGGAGAACCGCCGGATAGGATCGTCCTGCCTCGGCTTTGACATGCGGAAAGGAATGGAAGTGACTGCCCCGATCGAGACGCTGGAGTTCCAGTCGGAAGCGCGTCAGCTGCTCCAGCTGATGATCCATTCGATCTATTCGAACAAGGACACGTTCCTGCGGGAACTCGTGTCCAACGCCTCCGACGCCCTCGACAAGCTGCGGCTGGAGTCGTACCGCGACAAGGATCTCGAGGCGGACACCGCCGACCTGCACATCGCGATCGAGACGGACCCGGCCGCGCGGACCCTGACGGTGCGGGACAACGGCATCGGCATGACCCGCGAGGAGGTCGTCGCCCTGATCGGGACGATCGCCAAGTCCGGCACCGCGGACTTCCTGACCAAGCTGAAGGAGGCGAAGGACGCGGCGGCGTCGCAGGACCTGATCGGGCAGTTCGGAGTCGGGTTCTACGCGAGCTTCATGGTCGCGGACAAGGTCACCCTCGTGACGCGCCGCGCGGGGACCACCGAGGGTGTCCGCTGGGAGTCGGCCGGCGAAGGCACGTACACGATCCAGCCGGTCGAAGACGCGCCCCAGGGCACCGCGGTCACCCTGCACCTCAAGCCCGAGGACGCCGAGGACCACCTCTACGACTACACGTCCCCGGCGAAGATCCGGGAGATCGTGAAGCGGTACTCCGACTTCATCACCTGGCCCATCCGGATGGCCGGCGAAGCCGCCGAGGGCGAAGAGCCGAAGGCCGAGACCGTCAACTCGATGAAGGCGCTGTGGGCGCGGTCGTCGAGCGAGGTCACCGAGGACGAGTACCACGAGTTCTACAAGCACGTCAGCCACGACTGGCAGGACCCGCTGGAGACGATCCGGCTGCAGGCCGAGGGGACGTTCGAGTACCAGGCGCTGCTGTTCCTGCCGTCCCACGCGCCGATGGACCTTTTCCTGCGGGAGCGCAAGCGCGGCGTGCAGCTCTACGTCAAGCGCGTCTTCATCATGGACGACTGCGAGTCGCTCGTTCCCGAGTACCTGCGGTTCGTCAAGGGTGTCGTCGACGCGCAGGACCTCTCGCTCAACGTGTCCCGGGAGATCCTGCAGCAGGACCGGCAGATCCAGCTGATCCGCCGTCGCCTGGTGAAGAAGGTCCTCTCGACGGTCAAGACGATGATGACCGCCGACGCCGAGAAGTACGCGACGTTCTGGCGCGAGTTCGGCCGGGCGGTGAAGGAGGGTCTGCTCGACGACTTCGAGAACCGCGAAGCCATCCTCGAGATCTCGTCGTTCGGCTCGACGCACGACACCGAAAAGCCGACGTCGCTGCGCGAGTACGTCGAGCGGATGAAGGACGGCCAGCAGCACATCTACTACATGACCGGCGAATCGCGCTCGGCGATCGAGAACTCGCCGCACATGGAGGCGTTCCGCGCCAAGGGCTACGAGGTGCTGGTGCTGACCGACCCGATCGACGAGATGTGGGTCGACGCGGTGCCGGGCTTCGACGGCAAGCAGTTCCAGTCGATCGCCAAGGGCCAGGTCGACCTCGAGTCGGACGAGGACAAGAAGGCCACCGAGGTCGCCCGCGAACAGCAGAACAAGGACTTCGAGAGCCTGCTGGCGTGGATGGGGACGGCGCTGGGCGACACCGTCAAGGAGGTCCGTCTGTCCTCGCGGCTGACGACGTCGCCGGCCTGCATCGTCGGGGACACGCACGACCTGACCCCGACGCTGGAGAAGATGTACCGCGCGATGGGGCAGGAGCTGCCGCCGATCAAGCGCATCCTGGAGCTCAACCCGGAGCACGCGCTGGTGACGGGGCTGCGCGAGGCGCACGCTTCTCGCCCGGAAGACGCGGGCCTGGCCGAGACGGCCGAGCTGCTGTACGGCATGGCGCTGCTGGCGGAGGGCGGCGAACTGGCCGACCCGTCGCGGTTCATCAAGCTGCTGGCCGGCCGGCTGGAGAAGACGCTCTGACACGTGACTGAGCCCGTAACTCGCGTGACTGAGCCCGTAACTCGCGTGATTGAAGCCGGAACTCGCCGGTTCCGGCTTCAATCACGCGGGATCCGGCTCTGATCACGCGAGATCCGGGTTCTGTCACGGCGCCGCGTTCATCAGGTCCAGGGCGCTCTGCTGCCGCGCCGCGTCGGGCTGGTCGAACGGGCCGGCCCACAGCAAGCCGTAGGCGTCTGCGGCGTTCCGGTCGTTCGCGTACGCCGAGTTCGCCTGGCGCTGCAGGTAGCCCGTGTACGGGTGGTCCGGCAAGGCCGTGTTCAGCACGGCCAGGTCCCGGACGTAGACGCCCTTGAACGTCGGGCCGTCCGGGCCGCCGCCCCCGGCCGCTTCACCGGGGTCGCGGAGGATGCCGCCCGGGTTCAGCGACGCGTTCGTCGTCGACGCGGTGGCCATCGCGCGGGCCTTCGTGAGCAAGCCCGCGTCGCCGGTGGCGCGGTACAGCTCGGTCAGGGCGGCCAGGGGCACGCCCTGGTTGTACGTCCAGACCGGCTGGCCGTTGTTGGCGCACGTCGACACGTTCAGGCCGTCGTTGACCAGGTTCGCACCGTTGATCACGCCACTGCCCGAGAACCACGTCCAGCCGGCGCGGGCGCGCGCCAGGTACGCCGTGTCACCCGGGATGCGGTTGTGCAGGGCCGCGTTCAGCTGGACGTACAGCGAGTTGGGGATGGCGTTCTTGGTCGTGCGGCTGGTGTTCCACCAGACCCCGCCGCCGCAGACGCCGTCCCAGTAGGCGTACATGTGCTCGGCGTCGGCGCGGGCGGTGCTCAGGTAGCGGCTGTCGCCCGTGAGGTCGTACGCGTCCACCCACGCCAGGCCCCACCACGCGGTGTCGTCCAGGTAGTCGTTGCGGAAGCTGCCGCCCTGGGCCGAGAGGTTCTTCGTGTACGTCGTGTCGATCGCGTAGCGGTAGCTGCCCATGCCGCTGATCCGGGCGTTGTCGATGATCGCGGTGAGCGCGTTGGCCGAGTTCCACCAGCCGGTCGTGTCGAAGAGGCCGGTGCCGAGGTTGTAGCGCTCCATCAGCGCGGTGGCGGCCGCGGTGCGGCGGTCCCAGGCGTTCCACGTCGTCCGGGCCCAGCCGGTGCAGGCGATGGTCCCCGACCCCGCCGGCTGCCCGCACGCGCGGAGCAGGCCGACGCCCTTGTTCGCCCAGTCGTCGGCGTTGTACATCAGGGTCCGCCAGCCGGTCGCCCCGGACGGCGTCGCCGTGTCGCCGAGCTTGCTGCCCGACGCCCACGTCCGCCCCGCGTCGAACGAGCGGTCCAGCCAGACGTGGTCGCCGGCCGCGCCGCCGGCGATCGCCGCCCAGCCCAGGTCGTCGCCGTCGTCGAGGTGCAGGGAGATCCGGCGCGACCCGGCGCTCGCCGAGCCTCCCGCGCGGTCGCCGGGGGCCAGCGCCGGATCCCGGCCGTCACAGTACTTGCCGCAGATCACGGCGGCGGCCGGCACCGCGGCCGGAGTGGCCGGGGTGGCCGCCATGACCAGGGTCAGCAAGGGAACGAGGAAGTTCATCGGCCACCTTCCGCGCTGAAGGGCGATGCTTCCATTGTGGGGCGCCGATACTATTGGTCCAGTCCTTTAGGGGGACAGGTTCCGGACAGGAATTCACGCCCTTCGCGAGCTCAGCAGGAGCAGGCACAGCACCGCGATCCCGGTGACGAGCCCGGCGACGAGCAGCATCGGGTCGAGCGTCGCCGGCGTCGCCGCGCTCGCCTGCTGGACCGCGGGCTGCTGCTCGGCTCCGGGAACCGCCGGCGCGGCCGCAGCGGCGGACGTGGTCGCCGCGGGGGACGTGGTGGCCACGGGAGCAGGCGCCGCGGCGGACGCGGAGGCGGCGGACGTTGCCCGGGACGGCGTGCTCTTGGGGGCCGTGGTCGCCGGCTTCGGCGGGGCCGCCGTCGTCGGCGCGGGCAGCACCGTCACGGAGGCTCGCATGTCGGGGTGCACCGAGCAGTAGTACTGGTAGGTGCCGGGTTGCCGGAACGTGTAGCTCCAGCTCTGCCCGGCCGACAGCTGCGGGCTGCGGAACGCGACCGGCGCGCTCGTGGTGACGACGTCGTGCGGCGCCTCGTCGTGCTGCATCCACGTGACCGTGTCGCCGACCCGCACGGTCAGCGCGGCGGGGGAGAAGGCGTAGCCCTGCATCATGACCTGCTGCGTCGCCGCGGCGGCCGGTCCCGCGAGCGGGACGTTCAGGAACAGCAGCAGCCCGGCGACGGCCAGGGCGGCGCGCCTCATCGGACGAACTCGATCGCGATCTCGACGCGCAGGCGCCGCCGGGCGAGCAGCCGCACCAGCCGGCTCGCGTGCCGGGATTTCCGGCGGGCCGGGAGCACGACCCCGGCCGCCCAGACGACGACACCGTGCTCGTCCCGGTGCCGGACGTCGCCGCGCAGGCGCACGGTGCGCCCGGCGACGCTGCCCTCGGCCACGAAGGGGTCCTCGGCGACTTCGCCGGCGGTGAAGGTCAGTTCCTCGCCGCGGAACGCGCGGTGGAGGAACGGGATCCCCGTCCGCAGCGAGCCGGGGTCGAGGGTGACCGTGAGCTCCGAGCCGGGCGTCCAGTGCCCGCCGGTCGCGGTGAGCCTGCCGAGGATCAGCGGCGGCCGCGGGGAAAGCTCGATGACGCAGCGGTCGCGGCGCAGGGTGTAGCCGGTCCCGGGCGGGGCGGGCAGGACGGCGGTGTCGGTCATGGGGATGGCCTCCGGGAAGGAGCGGGTGGCCCGGCCGGGAGCCGGGCCACCCGCGGGACGGGCGAGGGTCAGCAGCTCGCCTGGTTCAGCAACGGCGTGAGCACGTTTTCGAGCCACACCGTGTGCGTCTTGATGTACTGGTCGAGGTTCAGCAGGTCGGTCACCTGCTGGCCCAGCGACGTCTCCAGGTGCGCACTCTTGATGTGCGCGATGATCGGGGCGAGCGTGTCGGTGACGACCTGGCTCGCCGAGCCGTCGAACGCCGGGGCGAGCACGGTTTCCAGCCACACCGTGTGGGTCTTGATGTACTGGTCCAGGTTGAGGATGTCCTGCACCTGCTGACCCGGTGAGGTCTCCAGGTGCGCGCTCTTGATGTGGTCGAGGATCGGCTGCAGGACCGCCTTCGGGACGCAGGAGCCGCCGCCGGCGGGGGTGGACGGCATCGGCATCGAGTGGCTCGGCGCCGAGGTCGGCGCGGACGTCGGCGCCGAGGTCGGCGCCGAGGTCGGGGCCGAAGTCGGCGCCGTCGTCGGTGCCGTCCCGGTGACGGTGACCGTGGCCTTCATGTCCGGGTGGATCGAGCAGTAGTACGAGTACTTGCCCGCCAGGGTGAAGGTGTGGCTGAACGTCTGGCCGGTCTGCAGGTTCGGCGAAGTGAACTTCTCCGGCCCGTCGGTGATCACGATGTTGTGCGGCGCGGTGTCGTGGTTGGTCCACGTCACCGTGTCCCCGACGTTGATCGTGAGATCGGCCGGGGAGAACTTGTAGCCCATCGCTTCGACGGACTTCGCCGACGGTGCCGCGGCGGGCGCCGCTGCGCCGCCGGCCTGCTCCTGCGCGAGTCCCTGGTACAGCGGGACCGCGAGCGGACCCTGTTGGGCCAGTGCGGCGAGGTCGACGTTCGCGGCCTGGCTCGGGGCGGCCTGCTCGGTCTGCCCGCCGCGAAGCGTGGCGAGGCTGAACAAGGCCATCGCCAGTGCGACGATCGCCACGGCGATCGGCCAGTTCCGCCGTCGCCGCACCACCTCCGGCTGGTCCGGGGCGGCGGGGGTGGGGTTGTCCATCGAGGGACTCCTTTCGGGTACTGCGCGATCAACGACCGGGGCTGGCCGTGACGAGGAAGCTCGCCGCGAGGAGGACCACGAGCACGAGCGTGGTCTCGGCGGCGACGGAATAGACGAACGGGCGGACGGTGCCGGCGTCCCCGCGCAGGACGACGGCGAAGTCGAGGCGCCGGCCCACCCAGCTGCGGCTGGCCTGGGCAGCCAGCAGGACGACGGCGAGGACGGCCAGCTTGATCAGCAGGGTTTGTCCGTAGGCCGTGCTGAACACGCGGCCGAAGCTGCCGATGGTCTGCCACGCGAGCACCGTGCCCGCGGCGACCACCACGGCGACCGACGTCATCGCCAGCTTCGAGTACCGGGGGATCACCGTGGCGAGCTCGCCGGGATCACGGCGGGCCAGGACGCCGAACAGCAGCACGGCCAGGCCGCCGATCCACGCGGAGGCCCCCGCCAGGTGCGCGAAGTCCGCGATCTGCGTCAGCCACGGCCGGGTGCTCTCGACCGCGTGGCCGGTGAGGCCGGTCGTGCGGAGCAGCCCGAGCAGGATCGCGCCGGCCCCGACGCGCCAGGGCAACGCGGTCGCGGCGGCGCGGCCGCGTTGCAGCAGCCAGGCCAGCACGACGCCGCCGAGCAGCCACAGGAGTGCCCTGGCGAACCAGATCCGCCCGAACTGGCTGTCCAGCGCCTGGCTGAGCAGGTCCCAGGCCAGGAAGTCGCCGGCCGGGCGTTGCGCGGCCCACGCCGCCTGCAGGCCCAGTCCCGCGAGCGTGCCGAGCAGGCCGAGGACCCAGCCGGTCACCAGCACCGACCGGGCGCCGCGGTGACCGGCACCCGCGGGCCAGAGCACGGCCAGGAACAGCAGGCCGCCCGCGAACAGGGTCAGGCCGGCGTAGTCGACACTGCGCGCGATCACGTACCACGACTTGACGGGTTCCACGGCTCACCGTCCACTCGCGACGGTGGCGGCCGGGACGCCGACGGCGCCGGCGGCGACCATCGCGGGTTCCAGACCGCCGTCGGCCGTGCGGCAGTAGCCGAGGACCAGCGCACCGACGCCGTCCGGGCCGGTCACCCCGAGGCCGGTGGTGACGGCGCCGAGCAGCGGCAGCCCGCCGACGGTGTCGAGGACCTGCTGGGGCACCCCGGCCTGGCACGCGGGCACGTCGGTCCCCGGTGGGGGAAGCGGCGGGGTCGTCGGCGGCGGTGGCGATGACGGCGGGGGTCCGGGTTCCGGGGCCGGAGCCGGGTCGACGGCACCGCCCCCGGGCATCGGGGGCATCGACGGTATCGACGGAATGGCGGCGACCGGCTGGTCGCCGACCGGGACCGCGGGCAGGGGGGACGCCGGGACGCCCGCCGGGGGCAGTCCCGGCGGAATCGGTTGGGCGCCGGGGGTTTGCGGGGTGGCCTGGTGTCCGCCGTCCGCGACCGGGGGGAGCGTGGCCGGTTCGGCGGCGGCGCCCGGGCGCAGGCCGATGCCCGACGCGTAGCCGACGACGATCACGACCGCGCCGGCCAGGCTCGCGGCGATCACGTGGTCACGGCGTGGTGCGGAACCTGGCACGGTTTCGTCCTCCAAGAACGGGGAATCCGGTGCGGGGACCCGCCGGAAATGCGCGGTCACCGGAATGGGGGAGAAGGGGATGTGGGGAGCAGGTAACCAGCCGGCAGGTTTCGCGGCGTGATCCTCACATGAACTCCGCGTAAAGTCGGAGGGTCCGCGGACGGCGCGCTGCCGTGAGTTCCTGACCCGAACGCCTCGTCCGCTCGGCTGTTCGGGTGATTCGGGCGGCGAACGGTCGGAGCAGCCGCCGGATTTGCCCGGTTCCGGTGCGTCGGCCGGCTGCGACGGTGAGAAGTGCTTAACAAACCTGTTTCACGGCTCACCGTTGCCCGCGCGCCGGTGGTCGTTACGGTTCCCGGTATTCACGTCCGGTCCGCGCATTTCCGTTGAACGCGAGGAAATCATGTCTTCCCGTTTGCTTCGCCCTGCCCGCGAAAACCTCGTTGTCCGCATCGCCGCGGTGCTGGCGGCCGCCGGGTGCGCGGTCCTGCTCGGTGCGCCCGCGGCGGACGCGCACAGCGTCCTGGTGTCCAGTTCGCCTGCCGGGGACGCGGCGGTCGCCGTGGCGCCGGCCGAGGTGGCGCTCGAGTTCAACGAACCCGTGGAGAACCGGTTCACCGAGCTCGCCGTGCTGGGCCCCGACGGCACGTCGCACTGGGAAGCCGGTCCGGCGTCCGTTGTGGACGCCCGGGTCTCCGCGCCGCTGCGGCCCTTCGGGCCGGCCGGCGGCTACACGATCCGCTACCGGGTCACTTCCGCCGACGGGCACCCGGTCTCCGGTGCCATCCCGTTCCGGCTCACCGTCGCGGGCCCGGGAACGGCGGTGCCGGTCGCCGCGCTGACGGCGGGCCCGGCCGGCGACGGCTCGATGCCGCTGTGGCCGTGGATCACCGGCGGTGCCGTGCTGCTCGGTACCGGGTTCGCGGTGGCCAGGCGGCTCGCCCGCGCGAACGCGTGAGCGTGTGTGCGGCCGTGGCCTGGCGGGTACCCCCGGGCCATGACGAATCTCGACGACACCACGACCGCGAAGCTCGACGAATTCGTGCTCGCCCGGCTCGCGGAGGACGAAGAGCGCGTCCGGGCGGGTGAACTGCCGCTGATCGACGAGGCCGAACGGCGCGGGTGGCTGCGGATCATGTACGCCGACGACGGCGACGGGCTGTTGCTCGCCGGCGGGCCGGTCGAGGCGATGGAGGACCGGCACCCGGTGCCGTTCGCCGAAAAGGTCGAATTCCTGCGTCGCGAGATCCGCGACGCCCACGACGACGCGTCCGTCAAGCTGATCGCGTCCGTGTACCAGGCCCATCCCGATTGGCGCGACGAGTGGCGCCCGTGATGCCCGGTCGTGTCCGGCCGCGGTGATGTCCGGGTGGCCGGATCGGCCGCGGATCTTCTTCGCCGACCGGGAGGACGGCGGCCGTCGGCTCGCGGGCGAACTGCGGCGCCGCACCTGGACCGACCCGCTCGTGCTCGGGCTGGCCCGTGGCGGGATGCCGGTGGCCGCCGTCGTCGCGCGCCGGCTCGGCGCCGAGCTGGACGTCGCGGTCGCGCGCAAGATCGGCGCACCGGGCCGCCGGGAGTACGGCGTCGGCGCGGTCACCCCGGACGGGCCGGCGATCTACGACCCGGCCGTCCTGCGCGCGCTCGAGCTGACGGCCGCGCGGATGGCCCGGGCCGAAGCCCGCGAGCGGGCGGAGGCGCGCCGCCGGCTCGAGCGCTACCGCGCGGGCCGCGAGCCGGCCGGCATCACCGGCCGCGACGTCATCCTCGTCGACGACGGGCTGGCGACCGGTGTCACCGCGACGGCCGCCCTGCGCGCGCTCCGCTCGGCGCGCCCGCGGACGCTCGTCTTCGCCGTGCCGGTCGCCGCCCCGGGCGCGGCGGCGCGGGTGCGGCAGGAAGCCGACGACGTCGTCTGCGTCGCCGAACCGCCGGGTTTTCGCGCCGTCGGCCAGTGGTACGCCGATTTCCGCCAAACGGACGACGAAGAGGTGCTGGCCCTGCTCGCTCCGTGACCCTCGGAGATCCACAGAGGACAGCTGGTGACGTGCTGCGCCACCCGGGGCGGACCGGGTTGACCGGCTGGGTGATGGGGTATCACCCGACGGGGGCACCGACCGGACGGGCGGGAGCGGGATGAGCGAACGGGACGGGCTCGGCGCGGCGGCGCGCGGGCTGCGGCAGTACCTGCTGGCCGTCGCGGCCGAACTGGACGCGCCCGCCTGGTTCTGCGAGGTGGACGTCCCCGCCGGGGCGTACCTGGCGTTGGAGCGGCGGCTCGCCCGGTTCCCGGACCACGAGACCGCCCTGCTGTGGGACGAACGGGACGGCTGGGCCGCGGCCGTCGAGTCGGCGGCCGGCGACGAACTCGTCGTGCTCGCCTACCTCGGCCAGGACGTCCTGCCCCCACCCGAAGCCGTCGTGGCCTTCGTGACCGGCCTCTACGGCGAGGAATACCCCGGCCGGCCGGATCCGCCGGACTTCCGCAGACCCGGCGCCGAGGACGGGTTCGACGAACGCCTGGCCGCTTACGCCGGCGATCCCGTCGGCCGAGGCTGAGCCGGTCACCGCGGCGGCAGCACGCAGAACTCGTTGCCTTCCGGGTCGGCGAGCACGATCCACGGGTCGTCGTCCGGGTCGTCGAGGACCTTCGCCCCCAGCATCACCAGCCGTTCCACCTCGGCGCGCTGGTCCCTGCCCACCGGGGCGAGATCGAGGTGCAGCCGGTTCTTGACGGCCTTTTCTTCGGGGACCGGCTGGAACAGCAGCGCGGGCCCGTCGGCGAACTCGACCTGCCGGTAGGTGAGGCCGTGCGAGTCGGTCCACGTCCGGGTCTTCCCGTTGCCGAGCGCCTCTGCCCAGAACTCCGCGAGCAGGTCCGGCCGGCGGCAGTCGACCGCCACGGCCAGGATGCGCGCCGCGGTCACGAGCCCGCCACGATCCGGTTGACGGCTTCGGTGACCAGTTCCGGCTCGGCGACGGTCACCGTCAGCCCGGGATGGCGGACCAGTCCCCACGGGTCGAGGCCCCGGACGGGTTCCCGGAACCGGAGGCACACGCCCCCTCGCGTCGTGGTGCCGAAGGTCAGCCCGCCGTCGGCGAGCGAAACCCGGACGCCGAAGACCCGCAGGGCGCGGTACGGGCCGGTGGCTTCCCCGCCGGCGAGATTGTGGAGCGGGGTCTCGACCACCCACGGCCCGAACCGGACGCGCAGGCCGCCGGTGTCCAGTTCCAGGCCGCTGCGCGGACCCAGGACCCGCCGCAGCCACCGGAACGGGACGGCGAAGTCCGCGTGCAGCCGGTGGTGCACGACGACGGTGGGGCGACCCGGCGCCGCTTCGCTCGGGGTCATGCGCCGCCGCCCAACGGCGGGACGTCGGCTTCGTCGTCGGCCGGGAGTTCGGGGTCGCGCCGCTCGGTCTTCGGCGCGTCGTCCTCTTCGCGGGGCGGATGCCGGTCGCTTTCGCGGTGCATGGGGAACCTCCTTGACGCGGTGTTTCCCGGCTACCCGGTGACGATCCGCCGAAACGGCCGGGTCACCGCGTCCGGGCGGCGGCCCGCGTGGCCGACCGGGCGGCGACGATGCCGAGCACCAGCCCGGCGACCGCGGTCAGCCCGTGCAGCCAGTTGTCCGCCCAGTTCAGGTTGACCGGGTCCTCCGGGTTGCCGAACGCGGTCGCCAGGATCCCGTAGGCCGTCATCGCGGTGAAGCCCACGAACAACACCCAGCAGTAGATGATCGCGCCGGGGCGCCGGGTCGCGGCCAGCAGCCCGAGCACCCCGGCTCCCGTGTGGACGATGTTGAGCAGCGGCGTCGCACTGAAGATCCACACGGCCCGGCTCGTTTCGTGCCCGACCGCCGCGGTTTCCGGGGTCAGGAACCCGGCGATGCCGAGTGCGAGGTAGAGCAGCCCCAGTACGGCGACGACCGGGCGCAGCCAGTTCGGCCCGGTGCGGGGGGCGGTCTCGGCGGACGTCATGGTGTCTCCTTCGTCGGTTGCGCCCGGATACCCGGGGTAGCGCAACGGAAACGGGGGAGGGGAACGGGCCGGACGGCGGCTTTTCGGCCGCCGCCCGGCCTGCGGCCGGGGCCCGCGCCGGTCCCTGCAGCCGGGACGCGGGCCCCTGGTCTCATGGGGAGCGCCAGTCGTGACCGCGGGAGGCGGTCCCGTGCTGGGCACCCATCAGCAGCAGGCCGCCGTCGACGACGAGCGACGTGCCGGTGATGTAGCCGGCCGCCGGGGTCGCCAGGAACGCGACCGCGGCCGCCACCTCGGCCGCGTGACCGGGGCGGCCGAGCGGGATGCCGGGCCGGTCCTGCTCGCGCGGGTCGGCGTCGGTCTGTCCGGTCATCGGCGTCGAGATTTCGCCGGGTGCCACGGAGTTCACGGTGATGGCGTGTTCGGCCAGTTCCAGGGCGAGCACCTGGGTCAACGCGCCCGCCCCGGCCTTCGCGGCGCAGTAGGGCGCCGCCCCGACGCGGGGCACGTGCTCGTGGACGCTGGTGATGGTGATGATCCGGCCGCCGCGGCCGGCGTCGATCATGTGCCGCGCCGCGCGCTGCGAGAGCAGGAAGACCCCGTCGAGGTCGACGTCCAGGACCTGGCGCCACTTCTCGAAGCTGAGGTCGGTCACGCGTTCGCTGCTGCCGGTACCGGAGCAGTTGACCAGGACGTCGAGGCCGCCGAGGTCTTCGGCGAACGCGTCGACGACGTCGGCGGCGGCCGGCAGCTCGGTCAGGTCGAGCCGCCGGACGTACGCGGCGACGCCGTGCGAACGGGCCTCGGCGGCGGTTTCCTCCGCGCCGTCGGCGTCCGAGTGGTAGGTGATACCGACGTCCAGGCCGCCACCGGCGAGCGCGGCCACGACCGCACGGCCGATGCCGGAGTCGGCGCCGGTGACGATGGCGCGTCGCGGCGAAGCGGCTTCTGCGGGCAAGGGCGCCGGAAGCGACACGGGCGTCTCCTTTCGTTCCCGGTCGGCTACCACCCCTGCCGAGGACTAAACCCGGCGAGCGTGTGGGCGCGGGCGGACGGGGTAACCGCGCGGTTCCCCGAACGGAAGGAGAGCTCCCGTGAGCAAGCCGAACCCGATCGAACTGCAGAAGTACCTGTCCGGCGTCGACTACCCGGCGAAGCGGGACGACCTGGTGCAGGCGGCCGAAAAGAACGGCGCCGACTCGGACACGCTCGACGTCGTGCGTGGCTTGCCCGACCGGACCTACGAGGGACCGAGCGGCGTGAGCAAGGAGATCGGCGGCTGACCGCGCCTAGGCCCGGGCGGCTGCCGCCCGGGCCTAACGCGGCGAAGTCATCGCGACGGCCTCCGGTACCACTGCGCCGGGCTGGGCGAGGGCGGTCACCGCGCGGCAGACGTCGGCGGGGTCGATCGTGTCGAGGCAGGGGTGGCCCGGCACGGGGCAGACGCGGGCGCGGCTGGCGCGGCAGGGAGCCTGCTGGTCGCCGAGCACGATCGTGGGGACGCCGTAGGGCGCCCACCGCTCGGCCGGCACCACCGGGGCGAACAGCGACACCACCGGGGTGCCCGCCGCCGCGGCCAGGTGGGCGGGGCCCGTGTTGGGTGCCACCACGACCTGGGCCCCGGACAGCACCGAGGCCAGCTCCGCCAGGGACGTCCGGCCGCCCAGGTTCACCGCCGACGTCCCGGCCACCTCCTGGGTCAGCGCCCGCTCCGACGGCGCGCCCGTCACGAGCACCCGGTGCCCGTCGGCGGCCAGCGCCCGCACCGTCTCGCGGCTCCAGGCCGCCGACGGCTGGCGGGCGGGCACCGACGCCGCGGGGTGCACCACGACGTACGCCCCGCCGCCGGTCAGCCTGCTGATGGGCGGCAACGGACGCCGCAGGGCCAGCGCGCCGTGGTCGTCGGACGGCAGCGAGAACCCGGCCGCTTCGGCGAGCGACAGCATGCGGACCGGTTCCGGCGGATCGCCGTCGACGCGGTGGCGCAGGTCGAGCAGGCTGCCCGGGTAGTCCTCGGAGATCGCGCCGATCCACGGCACCCCGGCTTGGCGCAGCAGCAGGGCCAGCGGCAACGGGGACTGGTGGAACGACGTCAGGATCAGGGCCCGGTCGAACGACCGCGAACGGATCAGCGAGACGAAGGCCCCGGTGTCCTCGGCCGTGACGGACGGCGGCTCGGGGTCGATCCACGGCGCCGTCCACGTGAGCAGGTCGGCCACGCCGGGCAGCAGTTCGCCGGCGGCGCGGCCGTGCGGTCCCGTCAGCAGCGTCACGTGGGCACCGGACGCGGCGACGGCGCGGACGCAGGGCCCGGCGAGCAGGACGTCCCCCAGGTTGTCCTGGCGGGCGACGAGCACCCGGGTCATCCGGTGACCCCGGCGAGGCGCAGCGCCTCGGACAGGTCGCGGGCGACGGCGGCGTGCCGGCGGGCACGGGCGATCTCGGGTTCGAGCGTCCGGGCCGTCGGCACCAGCACCGCACGGGCCCCGGCGGCGAGTGCCGCGTCCACGTCGGCGCCGGTGTCGCCGATGACCACACAGGACGCGGGATCGACGCCGAGCTCGCCGGCGGCCCGCAGCACCATGCCGGGGGCGGGTTTGCGGCACGCGCAGCCGTCGCCGTCGTCGTGGACGCAGACCTGCCAGGTGCCGAACGGGCCGAAGAGTTCCTTGACGCGGGCGTTCACCGCGTCGAGCTGCTCCGGGGTGATCAGTCCTTTCGCGACACCGGACTGGTTGCTCACCACGCCGACCGGAATTCCGCGGTCGCGCAGGTCCCGCACCAGTTCGACGGCCCCGGGGACAGGGCGGACGCCGTCCGGGTCGTTCAGGTACGGGACGTCGACGATCAGCGTGTCGTCCCGGTCGAACAGCACCGCGACCGGGGGCCGGGGCCGCCGGGCGGCGATCTCCCCGCGCAGCCGGTGGTAGCACGCGGCGGGCGGGATCAGGGCACTGGTGACGACCATGCGCGCCACTTCGCCGGGCGTCCGCGGGCCGGGGAGGATCCGCCGGGTGGCGAATTCCGCCGTCAGCCCGGCCCACACCCCGGCGGCGAGCAGCGCCTTCCCGCGCTGCCGCACCACCGGCAGTGCGAGCGCGGCCAGACCGGCCACAGTGGACAGTGCGTGCCTGCCGAGCCTGCCGGGCCCGGCGCCGGTGCGCTGCCGCCAGAGCACGCCGTGCTTCGCCCGCATCAGTGCGTTGTCGGCGTTGCCGCGCTGGGCTTTCAAGCTGTAGAAGAACCCGGCCCGGCGGGCCGGGTGCGTGGTCAGCCGCTCACCCTGGTCGATCCGGTGCCCCGCTTCGGCGACGCGCAACGCGAGGTCGGAGTCTTCGCGGAACGCGCGCGGGAACCGTTCGTCGAAGCCGCCCGCTTCGACGAGCGCGCTGCGGCGGTAGGCCATGTCCGCGGTGATCCACCGGGCGTGCTCGAGCCCCGCGGTGCCGCGCTCGTCGTCGGTGGGCCGCCGGTCCGCGGGCAGCGGCACGGTGATCCGGCCCTGGGAGGCGGCCACCTCCGGCGGCAGCGAGCCGAGGTCGGTTTCGAGCTGCCGCGGCCAGTCGGGGGCGAGTACGACGTCGTCGTCGACGAACGCGATCCACTCGCTCTTCGCGGTGCGCCAGCCGAGGTTCCGCGCCGCCGCCGGGCCGCGTCCGCCGGAACGCAGCACGCGGACGCCGTCCGGAACGTCGAGATCGGCCCCGCCCGGGCGGTCGTCGACGACGAGGATTTCCGCCGGTCGCGGGTCCGGGCCGCCGAGCAGGGTCGCCAGCAATGGCCGAAGCGTCTCCCGGCCCGTCGTGGGAATCACCACGGTGTAGTCGAGCGTCACGGGCCCGGGATACCCGGGACGGGGGCGATCAAACGGCGTGTCGAAGTCCCCGTACCCGGGTAACCGGCCAGCTGACGACGGCGGACGACGACAAGGAGTGCGGATGACCGCGGGGACGATCGAAATCCGGAACCCGGCCGACGGCAGCGTGGTGGGCCGGGTGCCGACCGCGGGCGAAGCCGAGATCGACGCCGCGCTCGCGCTGGCCCGCCGGACCCGGACGCAGTGGGCGCGGACCCCGGCCGCCGAACGCGGGGCGCTGCTGCACACCGCCGCCGAGCGGCTGCGGGCCCGGGCCGACGAGCTGGCGAAGGTGAACGAAGCGGAGACCGGGAAGCCCCGGGACGAAGCCCGTGGCGGCGTGCTCGCCGGCGCGGGCACCTTGGCGCAGTACGCCGAACTCGGCCCGGTCCACCGCGGCCGCAGCCTGCTCGGCGACGTGGGCGCGACGGACCTCATGGTGCCCGAACCGCACGGCGTCGTCGTGGCGCTCACGCCGTGGAACGACCCGGTCGCGGTGGCCTGCGGGCTCCTCGGTGCGGCCCTGGCCACCGGGAACACCGTGGTGCACAAGCCGAGCGAGCGCGCGCCGCACACCGGCCGCCTGCTCGGCGAGGTGCTCGGCGGGATCTTCCCGGACGGCGTGCTGCAGACCCTCCAGGGCGACGGCGGGGTCGGCGCGATCCTCGCGATGCGTGCTGACGTCGACGTCATCGCCCACGTCGGCAGCACCGCGACCGGCCGCTCGATCGCCGCGAGCGCGGCCGCGACCGGGGCGAAGACCTTGCTGGAGAACGGTGGCAACGATCCGCTGGTAGTCGACGAGGACGTCGACCCGGTGTGGGCGGCCGGCCAGGCGGCACTGGGTGCGTTCGCCAACTCGGGGCAGATCTGCGTGGCGGTCGAACGGATCTACGTGTGCGAAGCCGTCGCCGAGCCGTTCCTCGCGGCGCTGGTGAAGGAGGCGGAAACGCGGACGCTGGCTCCGCTCGTGGACCGGCGCCACCGTGACCACGTGCACTCGCACGTGGCGGACGCGCTCTCCCGGGGTGCCCGGCTGCTGACCGGCGGAGCGGTGCCGGACGGTCCCGGCGCGCACTACCCGGCCACGGTCCTCACCGGCTGCACGCCGGAGCTGCGGGTGATGACCGAAGAGACCTTCGGCCCGGTCGCGCCCGTCCGGGTCGTGGCGAACTTCGACGAGGGGCTGGCCGAAGCCGCGAAGGGCGACTACGGGCTGGCGGCGACGGTGCTGACGGCGTCGATGGCGCACGCCCAGCGAGCGTGGCGCGAGCTGCCCGCCGGCACGGTCAAGGTCAACAACGTGTTCGGCGGAGCACCGGGCGGCGCCGCCCACCCGCGCGGCCGCAGCGGCAACGGGTACGGCTACGGACCCGAGCTCCTCGACGAGCTGACCCAGACGAAGCTCGTGCACATCGCCCCGCCCGCATGACGGAACGGGACGGCAGACCCCGCGCGCCCGGCCTCGACGGAAGGGGGCCGGATCAGCCGCGCTCCCCACGGAGTGCGGCCCGGCCGGACGGGACCGTGGTGGGCCGGTTGGCTCGCGCGGTGCGGCAGGGCGCCGGCGACAGCCCGCCGGAAGACCCGTACCGGCACGACCGGAGCCCGATCGGCTGGTGCGCCCGCGCCGTGCGGGTGCCGGGCCGGGAGCGGCGGATTCTCGTCCAGACCGCCAAAGCCACCTTCGCCGCGACCGCGGCGTGGTTGCTGGCCACCCTGGTGCTGCGGCTGCCGCAGCCGTTCCTCGCCCCCTACGCCGCCGTTTTCCTGGTGGAAGCGACGGTCTACCGGTCGCTGCGGGGCTGGGTCCAGCAGGTCGGCTCGGTGGCGAGCGGCGTGGTCCTCGCCGCGGTGGCGGGCCAGCTGATCCCCTGGCAGGCGGTCGCGCTGGCCACCGTCGTCTTCGTGGGCCTGCTGGCGGGCAGCTGGCGGCGGTTCGGCGAGTCGGGGGTCTGGGTCGGCGTCACCGGGATGCTGGTGATCTCCTACGGCACCGCCCGCGAGCCGGTGCTGCTCGGTGACCGCCTGCTGGAGACGGCGCTGGGTGCGGCGATCGGCGTCGCGGTCAACACGCTGATCTTCCCGCCGTTGTACGGCGAACGCCTGGCCGCGGCGGCCGGCCGGCTGGCGAAGGTGCTGGCCGGCCTGCTGGAGTCGCTTTCCGATCTGATCCGCCGGGACGAGCCGCCCGCCGACCTCGACGGCCTGCTGTCCCAGGAGCACGACGCGCGGAGCCAGGTGCAAGAGGCGGAAGAAGCGGTCGGGCTGACGCGGGAAGGGCGGCTGCTGAACCTCCGCCGCGGCCGGCCGGCGGCCGGGGCGCGCCACGAGCGGCCCCTGCGGACGCTCATCGGGCTGTGGCCCGCGGTGTCGCAGCTGATCGCCGCCGTGCGCACGACGGCGGGCCGCCGGGAGCACCCCTTCGAATACCCCTGGTCGGACGCGCGGGATGCGCTGGCGGACCTGATGCACCACCTGGCCGGGGCCGTGCAGGCGGTGGCGGTGCCGGGGGAGCCCGTCGACCTGCACGAATGCCGGGCGCTGCTGGAAAAGCTGGAGGACCGGCTGATGACGGCGGAGGAGGACGGCGTGCCGGCCCGGCTCGGCCTGGGCACGCTGACGCTGCCCGCGCGGCTGCTGGTGGAGCAGCTGGAAGAACGCTGAACTTCGGGAAGGCCACCTCGAGGGAGGGGACCGTCGCCGAGGGGGCCTTCCCGAAGGTGCGCGGGGGTTACTGGACCGCGACCACGTCGGCTTCCGATCGGTGCCGCCGGCAGGCGGTGCACACCATCGTCTGGCCCAGCAGGGTGCCGTCGCCGGACACCAGCCGGGCGACGTGCAAGGCGGGCAGGCCGCATTCCTCGCAGGGGATCGGCTTGCTGTCACGGCTGATCATGACTCGGTTCGGCATGTGGAGCCCCCTGACGAGGATCGAAGGTGCCGACCTGTTACCCACGTGTCGTGGGCCACACTCGTCCGGTCCAGTGACGTCACTCGAATAGACTAATCAGCTGGCCGGATACTGGTGCTCGCGCAGCACGTTCGCGAGGTGGACGGCGTTGCGGACCAGGGTCGCGTTCGTCGCGGCCACGGCCTCCGGCGTCTCGTCGAGGTCCTGGTAGTCGCCGCCCTGCATGGCTTCGCCGTTCCAGTAGGTGGCGCCCTGCGCGGGCACCGTGAAGCCGATGTCGTTCAGCGCCTGGAACAGGTCCGCGATGATCTTGTGGGCGCCGTCCTCGTTGCCGACGACCGCGGCCACCGCGACCTTGCCGAACATCGCCGGACGGCCTTCGTCGTCCGTTTCGGAAAGTTCCGCGTCGAGGCGTTCCAGGACCCGCTGCGCGACGCTCGACATGTGGCCGACCCACGTCGGGGTGGCGATCAGCAGGACGTCGGCGTCGGCGATCTTCCGCCGGATGCCCGGCCACGCGTCGCCGTCGCCCATGTCGGCCTCGACGCCCGGGCGGACGTCGTGGTCGACCACCCGGACCAGCTCGCCGGTGGCGCCGTGTTCGGCGAAGAGGTCGAGCAGCTGCCGCGCGATGAGGTCGCTGCTCGACTTCGCGGGTGACGGCTTGAGCGTGCAGGTCAGCGCGAGGACGCGCAGGGTCATGACAGCCTCCTGGGATGGGTGCCGACGCCGATGTGGGCGAACCCGGCCTCGGCGAGGGCGTCGGGATCGAGCAGGTTGCGGGTGTCGACGACGACCGCCCGGTCGGCCGAGGCCGCCAGGCGAGTCCAGTCGAGGTCCCGGAACTCCGGCCATTCGGTCAGCACGACCAGCGCCGCGGCGTCCTTGGCCACCAGGTACGGGTCGTCGACGACCTGGACCGCGTTCATCCCGGGCACGCACCCGACGGCCGGGTCGTGCGCGGTGAGCTCCGCTCCGGCGCGGGCGAGGTCCGCGGCCACCGCGAGCGCCGGCGAATCGCGCAGGTCGCCGGTGCCCGCCTTGAACGCCAGGCCCAGCAGCCCGAGGCGGGCGCCTGCCAGCGATCCGGCCGCCGAACCGGTCACCGCCTGCCGCACGGCCCGCACCACCCGGGCGCGCTGCCGCGCGTTGACGCGCACCGCGTCGCGCAGGATGGCGAAGTCGACGCCCGCCGACTCGGCCGCGTGCAGCAGGGCCGAGGTGTCCTTCGGCAGGCACGAACCGCCCCAGCCGGGGCCGGGGGCGAGGAACTCGGGCCCGATCCGCGCGTCGAGGCCCATCGTCCGGGAGACCTCGCGGACGTCCGCGCCGAACCGCTCGCACAGTTCGGCGAGGACGTTCACGTAGGACAGTTTCACCGCGAGGAAGGCGTTGCTCGCGTACTTCGCGAGTTCGGCGCTGGCCGAATCGGTCGCCACGACCGGGGCGCCGGTCGGCTCGTACAGCCGCGCGACCCGGTGCGCCGCCGTCGATCCCGCCGGGTCGGTGCCGACCACCACCCGGTCCGGGTGCAGGAAGTCGTCGACGGCGTGCCCTTCGCGGAGGAACTCCGGGTTGGCCACGACCGGCAGGTCGTCTCGGCCCAGCAGGTGGGGCAGCCGCGCCGCGGTGCCGACCGGCACGGTCGACTTGGTGACCACCACGCAGCCCGGGCGCAGCAGCCGGCCGAGCTGCGGCACGACCTGCTCGAGGACGCCGAGGTCCGGCCGCCCGTCTTCGGCGGGCGGCGTGGGCAGGCAGAGCAGGACGATCCCGGCGCCGTACAGCTCGGCCTGGGCGGTGGTGAAGGTCAGCGTCCCGTCGGCCAGGCCCTGTCCGACCAGTTCGGCCAGGCCGGGTTCGGCGATGGACACCACGCCCCGGCTCAGCTCGTCCACTTTGGACTCGTCGGCGTCCACGCAGGTGACCCGGTGCCCGAGCCGGGCGAAACAGGCGGCACTGGTGAGGCCGACGTAGCCCGCGCCGACGATCCCGATGTGCTCAGCCATGGGCCACCCGCATTTCGAGGGCCGCCCGCGTCGCGGCGAGCACGCGTTCTTCGCCCAGCAGCAGCAATCCGCCGTCGGGCTCGTCGCCGTGTGGGTCGCCGACGTTCCCGGCCCACAGCACGACGTGGTGCCGGGCCGACGGCGGCGGGCCCCACAGGCGGGGCGGCGTCGGGCCGAACAGCAGCACCGACGGCGTGCCGAACGCCGTGGCGAGGTGCCCGACGCCGGTGTCGCCGCAGACGACGAGCGCCGCGCCGGCCACCAGCGCGGCCAGTTCCGCCAGGCCGGTGCGCCCGGCCAGCACGGCGTCGTCGCCGAGCCCGGCCGCTTCGGCGATCGAAAGCGCCAGGTCGCGTTCGCCGGCGCTGCCGGTGAGCGCGACGCGGTGCCCGGCCGCGGCGAGGGCCCGGACCACGGTGGCGAACCGCTCCGGCGGCCAGCGCCGGGCCGGGAACGCCGCGCCGGGGTGCACCACGACGGCGTCCGGGGCCGGGCTCGGACCGGGCGGCACGGGCAGCCGCAACGCCGAGCGGTCCGCCTCCAGGTGGGCGTACTCGACGAGCCGGCACCAGCGGTCGACTTCGTGCAGGTCGTCGCGCCAGGCGAGGCCGGGCACGTCGGGGAAGTCGGGGTGGGAGTGGGTCAGCAGCTCGGCGGGGTCGGTGGCGAGGAGGTCGTGGGTGCTCTCCGGGCCGCTGCCGTGCAGGTTCACGGCCAGCCGCGGCGGCGGCCCCGGCCAGGCGAGTTCCCCGAGCCCGGGTGTCGGCAGCAGCTCGTCGACCGCGTCGATCAGCTCCACCAGGTCCCGCAGGCTCTCCGGCCCGGCCAGCACCAGCCGCTCGCCGGGGTACGCCGCGCGCAGGGCGCGCAACGCGGGGACCGCCGTCAGCAGGTCCCCGACGCCGAGCGCGCGCAGCACGAGGACCGCGGAGCTCACGGCCACGACCCCTCCTCGGACGCGCACACGACCATTTCGCGGACTTCGGCGCCCGGCGGTTGCTGGAGCGCGAACACCACGGTGTTCGCGACGTGCTCGGGCTGGTTGAGCTTCGCGTCCGGCGGCGGCTTGTACTGGTCGGTCCGGTCGTCGAAGAAGTGCGTCCACATCCCGCCGGGGATGAGCAGGGTGACGCCGACGCGCCCGGCCAGTTCTGCGGCGAGCGCCCGGGTGAAGCCGACGACGCCGAACTTCGAGGCGCAGTAGGCGGTCGCGTCGCTCACCGCCTTGATGCCCAGGGTGGACGCCACCGTGACGACCGTGCCATGCGAACGTTCCAGATACGGGAGCGCGGCGCGGATCACCGCGGCCGTGCCGAACAGGTTCACCTTGACGACCCGCTCCCAGTCCTCCGTGGACACTTCGCCGAGCGGCCCGCAGGCGTCGGTGCCGGCGGCGGTGAAGACGCCGTCCAGGCCGCCCGCGCGTTCGGCGAGTTCACGCACCGCGGCCTCGGTGGCGGCGGTGTCGGTCAGGTCGGCTTCGACGTATTCGGCCGGGTCCTCGGGGCGGACGCGGTCGAGGACGTAGGGGGTGCCGCCCGCCTTGCGGACGGCGTCGACGGTGGCGGCGCCGAGGCCGGAGGCGCCACCGGTGATCAGGACGTTGCCGAGGGGTCGCATCGCTCTCCTTCGCGGACGAAAGGGGTCAGGCACTGGCCGCGGCGGCGACCAGGCGGGAGGTCGAGTAGCCGGGCACGGTCGGGACGAGCACGACTTCGCCGCCGTGCCGTTCGACCACTTCACGTTCGGGTAGGTCCGCGGCCGCGTAGTCGCCGCCCTTGACCCACACGTGCGGGCGCAGCTTTTTCAGGACGGCGGTGGGGGACGGTTCGTCGAAGACGGCCACTGCATCCACAAAGGACAGAGCCGTCAGCAGCCGGGCCCGGTCGCGGTCGCGCACCAGCGGGCGGCCGGGACCCTTGAGGGCCCGCACCGACGCGTCGGAATTGAGGCAGACCACCAGCGCGTCGCCGAGGGCACGCGCCTGCCGCAGGAGACTCACGTGGCCGGGGTGCAGCAGGTCGAAGCAGCCGCCGGTGGCGATCAGGCGGCCGCCGCCCGCGCGGATCCGCTCGGCGAGGCCGAAGGCGTCGGTCGCCGGCTGCGGGTCGGGGACCGGGCCGTCGTTCGTGGACAGCGCGGTCGCCCCGCCGGCCGCGACGAACCGGGCGGCCGCCTCGACCGCCGTCACGACGGCTTCGGTCGTGTCCGCACCGCCGAGCAGGGCCGCGGTGGCCGCGGCGGCGAACCGGTCGCCCGCGCCGCACGTGTCGGGGGCGGTGTGGCCGGGCGTCCGCGCCGCCGCGGGGATCGGGACGGTCGTTTCGCCGAGGCCGTCGGCCAGCACGGCACCGCGGGCGCCGACGGTGACCGCGACCGCGTCGGCGCGCCAGTGGCCGCGCAGCAGCTTGGCCAGCTCGGCCGGTTCCTCGTGCCCCGCGAGCACCTTGCGCGCCTCGGCGAGGTTCGGGGTGACCAGCCTCGTGCCGGGCACCGGCTGGGCGCCGCGGGGGTGCGGGTCCCAGACCACCGGGATCCGCTCGGCCAGTTCGCGCAGGAGGTGCCGGACGTCCGGGTTGCGCGTCAGGCCGCGGCCGTAGTCGGCGACGAGGATCGCGCCGGCGTCCTCCAGCGCCTCGCGCACGGGAGCCGGCAGCGGGTCGGCGGTCGCGGTGCCGTCGCCGGAATCCAGGCGCAGCAACGACTGCCCGCCCGCGCGGACCCGGGTCTTGCACACCGTCGTGCCGCGCAGCGGCAGCGGCAGCACGGTGACGTCCGGTTCCAGCAGCCCGGTGAGCGCGTGGCCGCCTTCGTCGTCGCCGAGCGGGGTGACCAGGACGACCTCGGCCGCGGATCGCGCGGCCAGCAGCGCGGCCAGGCCGGCCCCGCCGGGGCGACGGCGCCGGGCCGTCAGGTCGACCACCGGCACCGGTGCCTCCGGGCACAGCCGCTCGGCGGTGCCTTCGGCGTCGACGTCCAGCAGCGTGTCGCCGAGGACGACCAGCGGCTTCACGCGGTCACCCCGAGCGCGTTGTCGAGCGCCGCGCACAAACCGTGCACCAGGGCCAGGTGCATCTCCTGCACGGTCGCGACGGTCGGCGCCTCGACCGTCACCGCGTCGTCGCACAGGGCGGCGAGGGGGTTGGGGGCCGGCCCGGTCAGCGCCCACGTCGTCACGCCCAGCTCGTGCGCGGCCTTCGCGGCGGCGACGACGTTCTGGCTGCCGCCGCTGGTCGACAGGCAGACCAGGACGTCACCGGGGCGCCCGTGCGCGTGGACCTGACGGGCGAAGACCTCGTGGTCGCCGTAGTCGTTCACGATGGCCGTGGTCGCGGACGTGTCCGCGTGCAGCGCGATCGCCGACAACGGCCGCCGTTCGTGGCGGAACCGGCCGACGAGCTCGCCCGTCAGGTGCTGGGCCTCGGCGGCGCTGCCGCCGTTGCCGCAGGCGAGCAGCCGGCCGCCGGCCTCGAACACGCCGGCGAGGTGCCGTCCCCAGGCGGTTATCTTGGGGGCGGATTCGCGGGCTCGCGTGGCGGCTTCGGCCAACGCGGCGAGATGGTCTTCCATCACGGCACCTCCTTCTCCTCCGGCGACGCCGCGCCGGTTCGGGTGGATCGGGGACGGCGAAGCACGAACGGGCCCAGCGCCAGCAGGTCGACCGGCGCCGAACCGAAGCACTCGAGTGCGTCGCGGGGCGAGTCGACCATCGGCCGGCCGGCGGTGTTGAGGCTGGTGTTGATCACGACCGGCAGGCCGGTCCGGCGCTCGAAGGCGGCCAGCATCCGGGCCAGCACCGGATTTTCCCGCGCTTCGACGGTCTGCACGCGGGCGGTGCCGTCGACGTGGGTGACGGCCGGGATGCGGTCGCGCCAGTCTTCGGCGACGTCGTGCACGAACAGCATGTAGGGGCTGGGCAGCGGCCCGCGGGTGAAGATCCCGGCCGCCCGCTCGGCCCGCACCATCGGGGCCACCGGGCGGAACTGCTCGCGGCCCTTGACGTCGTTGAGCCGTTCCAGGTTCTCCTTGCGGCCCGGGTGGGCCAGCAGCGACCGGTGCCCGAGGGCCCGCGGGCCGAATTCGGCGCGGCCCTGGAACCAGGCGATCACCTCGTCGTTCGCCAGCGCTTCGGCGACGGTCTCGGCGAGGTCGTCGGGACGTTCGTAGGGCAGCTTGGCCTTGACCAGGATGTCTTCGAGCTCTTCGTCGGTCCACCCGCGACCGAGGCCGGCGTCCCCCATGGACGTGCGGCGCTCCCCGGCCTCGGCGGCCAGCTGCAGCGCGGCGCCGAGCGCGGTGCCCGCGTCCCCGGCGGCGGGCTGCACCCAGATGCGGTCGAACGGACCCTCGGCGTGCAGCCGGGTGTTGGCGACGCAGTTGAGCGCGATGCCGCCCGCCATCGCCAGATCGCGCTGGCCGGTGGCCTCGTGCAGCCAGTCCGCCAGCTCGAGCAGGATGTCCTCGAGGACCTTTTGGACACTGGCGGCGAGATCGGCGTGCTGCGCGGTCAGTTCCTGCCCGGCTTCGCGCCGCGGGGCGAGCGCGGCCAGGTCGACGCCGGAGGCGTGGAACCCGCCGTCGCCGGTGACGTGGACGTGTTCGCAGAGTTCGTCGAGGAACTCCGGCTTGCCGTAGGAGGCGAGCGCCATGACCTTGTACTCGTCACTGGAGCGGGCGAAGCCGAGGTGCTCGGTGAGGTCTTCGTAGAGCAGGCCGAGCGAGTGGGGGAGCCGCTGGGCCGCCAGTTCCTTGAACCGCCCGTCGCGGTACTCACCGGCCAGGTAGGAAGTGCTTTCGCCGCGTCCGTCGGCGACGAGCACGGCGCAGTCGCCGAACGGCGCGGCGAGCGCGGCCGACGCGGCGTGGGCCACGTGGTGCCGGACGAACTTGACGATCCCCGGGTCGAGTCCCGGCAAAGCGGACTTCAGGAACAGCGGGGCCCGCCGGGCGAATTCCGTCCGCAGCTCCTCCCCGCTCGGGTCGTGCCCGGGCAGGCCCGGTTCGACCAGCGCGGGGTCGTAGGAGTACCCGACGGCGTCGAGGTCCTTCGCGGACAGTCCCGCCTGCGCGAGGCACCAAGCGGCGGCTTGGGCGGGCTGCTCCCAAGTGGAGAACGGCACGGCCTGCTTGCCGTGCTTGCGGCGGCTGAAGCGTTCTTCCTCCGCCGCGGCCACGATCTCCCCGTCCACGACCAGCGCTGCGGCGGGGTCGTGGAAGACGGCGTTGATTCCGAGTATGCGCATCGACCTGCCTCTGGCGTTTTCGGCGCGGACTCGTCCGGCCCGCTCTCGCCTATAGCGCTACCCGGTGAAGTCGTTGATAAACGATCCACGGCAAAAGCCCTGGGCGTCGCTACTCAGAGCGACGGCGCCCGGCGGAACCACGCCGCAGTGCGACGGAGACCTTCGTCGGCATCGACCTTCGGTTCCCACCCCAGGACGTCCCGGGCGAGGGAGATGTCGGGGCAGCGGCGCCGCGGGTCGTCGACCACCGCGTCGATGTACTCCAAGGGGGAGCCGGACCCGGTGATCTCCTTGACGCGTTCGGCCACCTGACGGACCGTCAATTCGTCCGGGTTGCCGATGTTCACCGGTCCCGGGTGGCCTGACCGCGCCAGGGCGAGCAGGCCGCGGACGGTGTCCTCGACGTAGCAGATGGACCGCGTCTGCTCGCCGGTGCCGGTGACGGTGAGCGGCTTCCCGTTGAGGGCCTGGTCGAGGAACGCCGGGATCATCCGGCCGTCGTGGGCGCGCATCCCGGGGCCGTAGGTGTTGAAGATCCGCGCGATCGCCGTGTCCACGCCGCATTCGCGGCGGTAGGCCGACGTCAGTGCTTCGGCGTAGCGCTTGGCTTCGTCGTAGACGCTCCGCGGCCCGATGGGGTTGACGTTGCCCCAATACCCTTCCCGCTGGGGGTGTTCCAGCGGATCGCCGTAGACCTCGCTGGTCGAGGCGAGCACGAACCGGGCGCCCTCACGGCGGGCCAGCTCGAGCGCGTTCTCGGTGCCGTGCGAACCGGCGCGCAGCGTTTCCAGCGGCAGGGCCAGGTAGTCGCGCGGCGACGCGGCCGAAGCCAGGTGGAACACGACGTCGGCCCGGCAGCTCGGCGGCAGCGGCTCGGTGACGTCGTGGCGCACGAACCGGAACCGCTCGTGGCGGCGCAGGTCCGCGAGGGAGCCGGCCGACGACGTCGCGAGGTTGTCGACGGCGATCACTTCGATGTCCTCTTCGAGCAGCAGTTCGCACAGGTGCGCGCCGACGAAGCCGGCACCCCCGGTCACCACCGCACGCTCGAACCGCCTGGTCACTCCCGGATTCGTCATGCCGTGGCGGCTACCCGGCCCCCGCGGGCGCAAACCCGTGTAAGGACGGGCGGAGCGGGTAAGCGACCGGCCATGCGAGTTCTGCTCACCGGTTGGGCCAGTTTTCTGCACGGCGAAGCGACGGCGGGTGACGTCCTCAGCCTGCGTGCGACCGGCGCCGCGCTGACGGAGGCGGGGATCGACCACCGGGTGGCGTGGAGCCCCGGCTTCCGCCCCGGCGCCCTCCACCTCTCCGACGCACTGCCCGAGGACTACACGCACGTGGTGTTCGCCTGCGGCCCGCTGCACGGGCCGCAGGTGCGTGCCCTGCACGAGCGGTACGCCGGCTGCTGCCGGATCGCGGTCGGCGTGTCCGTGCCGGATGCCGGAGACCCGGCGGTGACGGGGTTCCACCGCGTCCTCCCGCGCGACGACGGCGGCACCGCGGAACTCGACCTCTCGCTGGGGGCCGCGGTCTCGCCCACGCCGGTGCTCGGGGTCATCCTGGCGCCCCGCCAGCCGGAATACGGCAGCGCGGGGCGCCACGACGACGTCCACGAAGCACTGACCGGCTGGCTCGCCGGCCTGGACTGCGCCCGGGTGCCGCTGGACACCCGGCTCGCGCACCGGGACTGGCAGCGGTGCGCGACCCCCGACCAGTTCACCGCCGCGGTGTCCAAAATGGACGTCGTGGTGACGACCCGGCTGCACGGGCTGGTGCTGGGGCTCAAGGCCGGGGTGCCGGTGCTCGCGGTCGACCCGGTGGCCGGCGGCGGGAAGGTGACCGCGCAGGGCAAGGCGCTGGGCTGGCCGGTGGTGGCCGCCGAGGACGCCGGGGACCCCGCGGTGCTCGACGAGCGCCTGAAGTGGTGCCGGCCGGCGCCCGTGCCCCCGCCCGCGCACCCGCCTTCCCTGGCCGCCGTGGTGGCCGAGCTGGTGGGACAGCCGTGACCGCGCGCACGACCGTCGTCATCGCCACCCGCAACCGAGCCGCCGAGCTCGCGCGCACCCTCGGTCAGTTGTCCTCTTTGGACCCGCGGCCGCCGGTCGTGGTGCTGGACAACGCTTCCGGCGATGACACCGCGGAGGTCGCCGGACGGCACCCGAACGTGCGGGTGATCCGCCTGCCGCAGAACCTCGGCGCCGCCGCCCGCACCCTCGGGGTGATCGTGGCCGACACGCCGTACGTCGCCTTCAGCGACGACGACTCGTGGTGGGCACCGGACGCGCTGGCCGAGGCCGAGCGGATCTTCGACGAGCACCCGCGGACCGGCCTGCTCGCCGCGCGCACCCTCGTCGGCCCGGAATGCCGGGACGATCCGGTGACGCCGGAAATGGAACGCAGCCCGCTGGGTCACCCGGAGGGTGCGCCCGGGCCGCTGGTGCTCGGCTTCCTCGCCTGTTCCGCGATCGTGCGTCGCACGGCGTACCTGCAGGTGGGCGGCTTCAGCCCGCTGCTGCACTTCGGTGCGGAGGAACAACTGCTCGCCTACGACCTGGCCGCGTGCGGCTGGGAGGTCTGCTACGTCGGGCGCCTGCGCGCCCACCACCACCCGTCCCGGTCGCGGCCGCCGTCGTCGTGGCGCCGCCGGGCCGAACTGCGCAACCGGCTGCTCATCGCCGTGCTGCGCCGCCCGCCGCGCATCTGCCGCCGCGAGGTGGCGCGGACGCTGGTGCGGGCGCCCGGCGCCGTCCTCGGCGCGGTGCCGCGGCTGCCGCGCGCGCTGAGCTCCCGGCGCGTCCTGCCCGCCCACGTCGAACACCAGGCCCGGACTCTGGAAAGGACCGCCGAATGGCGCGAATCTCGGTCGTGATCATCACCTGCAACCGCCGTGAGCAGCTGCGGGAAACCCTGGCGCACATGACGTCCCTGCCGGACGCCGCGCCGGTCTTCGTCGCGGACAACGGCTCCGCGGACGGCACGGCCGACATGGTCGCCCGGGAATTCCCCGGCGTCCGCCTGTTCCGGCTGCCGGAGAACCTCGGCGCGGTGGCGCGCAACGTCGCCGTCGAGGAGGTGACGACGCCGTACGTCGCCTTCTGCGACGACGACACGACCTGGCAGCCCGGCGCGCTCACCCGGGCGGCGGACCTGCTGGACGCGTTTCCGGCGCTCGGCTCGGTGACCGGGCGCTGCCTGGTCGAGCCCGGCCTGGCCGAGGACCCGATCACCCCGGAGCTGCGCGAGTCCCCGGTGCCCGGTCCGGACTGGCTGCCGGGCCCGGCGCTGCTCGGCATCATGGCCGGGCTGACGACGGTCCGCGTCAGCGCGTTCCGGGAGGTGGGCGGGTTCTCGCCCCGGATGTGGCTCGGTGGCGAAGAGGAGCTGTTCGCCCTCGACCTGGCCGCGCGCGGCTGGTGGATGTGCTGGGCCGAGGACGTCGTGATCCACCACGCGCCGTCGAAGCTGCGCGACCCGCGGCACCGCCGCCGTCTCGGCATCCGCAACACGCTGTGGACGCTCCTGCTGCGCCGCCCCTGGTCCGCGGTCTTCCGTCGCGGCCGCGACGTCCTGCGTACGGCGCCCCGCGACGCGGCCACGGCGGCGGCCCTGCTCGACGTCGTCCGCGGCCTGCCGTCCGTCCTCGCCGAGCGCCGGGTGGTCCCGCCGCTCGTCGAACACGGACTGCGCCTGCTGGAAGCCCCCCAGCGCGAGTCGAAGGCCCGCCGCTACGTGGGCTGAACCGGCCGAGGCCCGTGATCACGCTCATGCGCTCGCCCGCTTCGGCCGAGTGAGGACCATCGCGCTTTGGAAGCCGCCGAAGCCGCTGCCCACGGTGAG